>JAOZPU010000012.1:0-10312 GCA_029932585.1 Spirochaetia bacterium
TGAACGGAATAATAATGACAAGAGACATATTTAATCTCTTTGTTTTTCTGGAAATAGCTTCTATTGCAACTGCCGGTTTAATTATTCTTACACCTGATATTAAGGCTTTTTCGGCTGGTTTTAAGTATGTAATTGTGAGTGGATTAATTTCTGGATTTCTCCTAATAGGAATAATATTTGCTTACTATTTTGGTGAATCTTTAAATATTGATTTTTTAATAGAAGCAAATCTTATGGCAGTAAAGGGAGGAACTTTTGCAGTTTTTCTTATTATTATTGCGCTATTACTTGAATTAAAACCTTTTCCTGCAAATGGCTGGGGTATTGATGCATATGAAGCATCACCTGTCGGTATAAATGCAGTAATATCTGCAGCTAGTGCCGGTGCTGTTTACTTTGTTCTTTCAAAGGTTCTTCCTATTGCAGATGCAAGGTGGTATACCATTACTGCTGTAGTTGGAATGATTACATTCCTTGGATCCAATTTAATGGGTATAAAACAGGATGATGCCAAAAGGATGCTTGGTTATTCATCAGTTGGTCAGGTTGGGCTGCTTCTGGTTCTTTTGGGCCTCTCAAAACAACTTGGTGCAAATTTTGAGTTTATAGTATTTGGAATTATTATCAGTCATTATCTTGCAAAGGCAGGACTTTTTTGGCTGGTTGGTATAGTAAAAACCGGTAAATTAAAAGAGTGGGGTGTTCTACAGAGGAAACCTGTACTCATTTTCTTTATGGGGACATTTATTTTTGCACTTCTTGGCCTCCCTCCATTCCCTTCATTTTTTGCTAAATGGTCTTTGGTTATGACCCTTAGTGCTGCAGGAATGAACCTTTGGGTTGGACTTATTCTACTTGGTACACTGGTAGAAGCTATTTATCTATTCAGATGGCTTGGGTATACAGTCAAACTTGAAGACAACAAAGAACAATCTTTAAGTACACCATTATACAGAACTTTACCTGTATGGATCTTTGGACTTCTTACTTATTATGTAGGTTATGTAGCTTCCACTATGGTTCCCGGGGGACTAAGCCTGGATATGTTTTATATTCCAATGGCTTTTGTTGCTGTTTTATTTGCAGTAGATAAATTTTTACCTGTAGTGATAAAAAATACAGTATCCATTGCCGGCATGGCTTATTACGCCTGGTATTATATGTCTGACCTTACAGAATTTCGTATGCTTTTTGCCATTATTTTTATTGGCGGAGGTATTATAACCTTAATAGCCGGGTATGCAAAAAAAGGAAAAAGGATTGGGTTTTATCCCTTTGCAATGCTGATGTATGTGGGCCTTGGTGGCTTGCTTCTATCAGAAAATATACTGCAGTTTTTTGTTTCCTGGGAACTTATGACTCTGGGATCCTATGTACTAATTATTCGTGGTAAGAAATCAATGCCTCACGCATTAAGTTATATGATGTTCTCTCTTGGTGGAGCATTCCTTATTCTTGCAGGTTTTGGTCTTGCTTATGCAGGATCTGGTGCAAGTTCAATTTCTCTGGATATTCTTAAGAATACAGGTCAGTTCTCGGGTCTAATATATGCATTCCTTGCAGTTGGGTTTATGACAAAAACAGCTGCAATTGGACTTCATATCTGGCTTCCAGGGGCTCATGCCGAGGCAGAAAGTGATGTTTCTCCAATGGTTTCAGCAATTCTTCTAAAAGCCGGTATGTTTGGACTTGTAGTTCTTATGCTTTCAATGGGGTCACAATCTCTTGGTGGTGTAAGTCTTCCTTATTTACTGGGTTGGCTTGGTGCTATAACTGCTCTTCTGGGTAACCTGATGGCTGTTTTTCAGGAAGATGCAAAGCGCTTATTAGCATATTCCAGTGTAGGACAGTTAGGTTATGTTGTTTTTGCTCTTGGCTTTATGTCCCACCTTGGATGGTTGACGGCTCTTGCATTTGCTCTTAATCACTTTGTTTTTAAAGCTCTCCTTTTCCTTGCAATCGGCGGGGTTGTTATGAGAACAAAAACAAAGACTATGTATGAGATGGGTGGTTTAATTAAGAGGATGCCTTTCAGTTTTATTTCGGTTCTTATTGGTATCATTGCATTATCCGGACTTCCTCCATTAACTGGATTTGCCGGTAAGTGGCTTTCTTACAATGCAGTAGTTGAAAAAGGCTGGTATTTTCAGGGCTTTTTGGTCTCTATTGCCGGTCTTATAGCATTTTTATACTGTTTTAGAATTATTCATGTAATTTTTCTTGGACAGCCTAAGGATAAGTTTAAAAACATAAAAGAAGCACCTCTTCCCATGCTGATATCACAATATCTTTTAATTGGAGCCATTATGCTCTTTTCTATAATGCCAAATATGGTTCTAAAACCTGTTGGTGACTTTCTTGTTCAGTATTTTCCTGAAGGTGCACTGCAGTGGCAGGGGGGTACAGCAATTTCTTCTCTTGGAAGATGGAGTGGTGTTGCCATTATGAATATCACTATGGGTATTTTTGGAATAATATTTGTCTGGCTGCTTTTCATCAGTCGTAAGGCTGTCAAAGTAAAACCATTTAATATTTTTTATTCTGGAGAGGCTCCATCAAGACCAGAGTTGACCCATTTTGGATATAATTTTTTTGCTCCATATAAAAAAGCTGTAGGATTTCTTGTTCAACCATTAGTAACCAGGTTTTGGGATGGTGTCTCTGATGTCCTGCATTCAATTTCAGACTTTGTTAGAAAACTATATAACGGGAACGGCCAGACATATGCCTTTCAGGTTATTCTCTATGTCGTTGTTTTTTCATTTTTTACTATTGGAGGTTAGTCTGTGATTTTTGACCCTATGCAAATACCCTGGACAATTCTGGGACTGTTTATAATTTTTAATGTTGGTTTAATTCTTACCGGTACTATTAGAAAGATAGGCGCCAGGGTTGGAAGAAGAAGAGGTATAAGAGTCTATCAGCCCTATATCGATCTTGTAAAGAATTATGCTTTAAGATCTAATTTCTCACATGGGATGATGTTCTATCTTGCTCCTGTTTTCAGGTTATCAGGAGGTGTGGGTATATTTGTTTTTATGCCAATAATTTATGGATCTGCACATTTTTCAAACTTTTCATTTGCAGGTGATGCAATACTTATTATGTACTTTATGTTTTTCGGAACCCTTGGTATGGCTCTTGGAGCAGGGGAGGGAGGAGTTCCTTTTTCTGCCATAGGTATTTCAAGAGGGCTTTCTCAGGTAACGGCTGCTGAGATTCCTTTTATCCTGGCATTTCTTGCTGTATTTATTCAGAATGACAGTTTTACAATTACTGAAATAGTTGCTGCCCAGCAGGGGAGTTTTCTTAACTGGACTCTATTTACAAACCCTCTGGCAACTGCAACCGCAATGCTGGCTTTTTTGGGTTCTATGATGCGTTCACCTTTTGATATAGTTCTGGCTCCTCAGGAGATTCCAATAGGCCCTCCTACAGAGTTTCATTCTTCATTTTTGGGTGTTCTGCAAACTAACAGAGCAATTTTCCCTATTGCAAAAACAATTCTTTTTATAAACTTGTTTTTTGGTGGAGCTACAAACTTTCCTCTACTAATATTTAAAGCTTTTTTACTATATATGTGGTCTGTTGTTGTTGGAACAGTTTTTCCACGATTTCGTACAGAACAGTCAATTAGATGGTTTATGAAGTACCCCCTAATTCTTGGGGTAATAACAATACTTGTTTTACAATTTGGATAAGAAGGTAAGGGGATAATATGAGTTTAGAAGATATTAAGAAAAGAACTGTACTGGATCCGGATGGTAAGGAAATTGAAATAGATCCCTTAAAGGATTATTACTGTGCAGCTACTCCGGATATGAAAATGGAGCATCATAAATCAAGTGCTCCAATTATTGAAAAATTTGCCAATTGGGCACGAAGTGAATCACTATGGATTCTTGCTTTTGGTACCGGTTGTGGTGCTATAGAAATGCGTCCATTAATGACTCCCAAGTATGATGCCTACAGATTTGGTATTCAGTGGAGGGCTACTCCCAGGCAGTCAAATGTATTTATTATTTCAGGTTACATGTCAGTGAAAACTTTAAAAAGAGCAATCCGTGCTTATGAGCAGATGCCAAGTCCAAAATATGTACTGGGTCTGGGCAGCTGCACCATAAATGGTGGAATGTACTGGGATAGTTACAATACTATAAACAGACTTGATCATTATATGCCTGTTGATGTTTACGTTGTTGGGTGTATGCCAAGACCCGAATCAATTCTTTCCGGTTTTGATACTCTTAAAAAGTTGATTAAGGAAGGCAAAGGTGAGGGTGCTGCCAAATATGCAGAAAATTTTGAATGGTACAAAAAAAATCAGAAGCAGATAATACAGGATTGGGATATGCCCGATTACAACTGGTAAGGGTGGATTGATGAAGGAATTAATAGAAAGATTAAGGAATAAATTTCCGGTTAAGGATGAAGTCTTCCAAAAAGATGCACTGTCATTTATTACGACAGAGAAATCCCAGGCTATCGAACTTGTAACTCATTTAAGGGATTATGAGGGATATACCCATCTGGTTCTTCTTACTGCTGTTGACTGGATTGAAGATGGTATATTTCAGCTTACATATCTGTTGAATAACCCGGCAGAAAAAAAAGATCTTGGTGTTTTGGTAATGCTGGATCGGGAGGAGCCGGTTATGACATCCTCCCATCATCTGTGGGCGGCAATGGCAACATATCAACGTGAATTATTTGAGATGTTTGGAATATCATTCCCCGGTAGCCCCAGACTTGAAGAACCTTTTATTCTGGAAGGTTGGCATGGTATTCCTCCTTACAGAAGGGATTTTGATACTAAAAAATATTCACAGGAAACTTATTTTCAGCGACCCGGCAGGGAAACCCATGACCCGGCAGAACATATGAAGAAAAAAATGTATCCGGAGGGCTCGTGATGTTTAAATTTGAAGAAGATAGATCCAAGTATCCGGAAAAAAATCCGGATGGAACAAATATAATGGATCTGGAAAGTGGTAAATACACAAAAATATGGCAGGGCCCAATTCACCCTGGTATGACTGGAAATATGTCCCTGGAATTAATAATTCAGGGTGACGAGGTTATGGATTGTAAAACCCATGTTGGTTATCTGCATAGAGGTTTTGAAAAACTTATGGAAAGACGAAAGTTCATCCAGTGTTTTCCCATTTGTGTTCGTATAGCTGTACCGGAACCTGACTTTAATGAGTATTGCTTTGCAGCTACTATAGAAGAACTTGCCGGTATACAGGTTCCTGATGCAGCTGAATGGATGAGAACTCTTCTTTTGGAGATGTCCAGACTTCAGTCTTATCTTGCATGGATTGGCGGTCAATCAAGTTCTTTTGGAATGGGACTAATAAGCCAGTGGACAACCTGGGCCAGGGATCTTGTTCTTGACCGTTTCGAAGAGATAAGTGGTGGACGGGTTTATCATATGCATATGCTCCCTGGTGGAGTTCGATCTCTTTTACCATATGGTTTTGAGGCCAGAATGAAGGATACTCTGGAAAAAATAAGCCAGGTAATGGCGGATGTTGAAAAAGTAATGTTTAACAACTCTGTATTTAAAACCAGAGCTGTCGGCCTTGGGTATATAGATCCTTTGTGGGTCGAGGAATATGGAATAACCGGACCTAATGCAAGGGGTGCCGGAATTGCAAAAGACGTTAGAAAGGATTATCCCTATTTAAAATATGCAGATCTTGATTTTGAAGCTGCAGTGGGTACCGACTCCGATGTTTTTACCAGAGCGGATGTTAGGCGTAGAGATATTCTTACAACTATTGACTTAATAGGTCAGATTGTTGAAAAAGTCCCTAAAAGCGGGGAATTTATGGCTGAAGTTCCCAATGTCCTCCACTGGAAAATACCTAAGGGGCAGACATATATCCGTTCTGAATGTACCCGTGGTGAGTACGGTTATTATACTGTAACTGATGGAAGTGGTTATCCAAGAAGAATAAACGTAAGAGGTCCTTCCTACACACATGCAATTGCATTAATGGAGAGAATGGCTATTAACCTGAATATTGCGGATACAGCCGGAGTAATGTCATCGCTCCATACATATCCACCAGAAGTAGAGAGGTAAATATGAGTTTTAAAGATGTTTTAATGCCTTTTACAGCCTGGAAATACCTTGTTAAAGAACCGGTAAATATTCAGAAACCGGATGAAGTACAGGGTGCTCCCAGATACAGAGGGTTTCATAAAAATCAGGTAGACGTATGTATAGGTTGTGGAACTTGTGAAGAAATTTGTCAGAATGCTGCAATTGATATGATGCCTGTAGATGGAATAGAGACTAAAGATGGGGACTCCGGATTAAGACCTTTAATTGATTACGGACGGTGCTGCTGGTGTGCTCTATGTGTAGATATTTGTACAACAAATTCTCTTACCCTTTCCAATTCCTTTAAATGGAATGGGACAGATGGTGATGATTTTAGATTTATTCCCGGAGTGGATAAAAAATACTGGGATGATGATAATCTTGGTTATGTAAAAGCCGATGGACTGAACCTTAATCCTGTAGAGCGTGTTGAAATGGGGGAGTTACATCCGGTCGACAGAGATAAATCTTTTGTAGAGATGATAACCGGATATTCAAAAGAACAAGCCCAAAAAGAAGCAGACAGATGTGTGGAATGTGGGCTTTGTACTGCAACATGCCCTGCTCATATGGGTATCCCTGAATATATTAAGGCTGTTCGTGAAGATGATATGGAAGAAGGCTTGCGAATACTGTATGAAACCAATCCTCTACCGGAAATATGCGGTCGAATTTGTACCCACAAATGTGAGACTGTATGTTCAATAAATCATAAGGGTGATCCGTTATCAATCAGATGGCTTAAGAGATATATTGCAGATCAGGTTCCTGCAGATAAATACAAAGAGATACTTGGAACAGATAAAATTCAGGGTAATGGCAAGAAAGTAGCAATTATTGGTGCTGGACCTGCTGGTCTTTCAGCAGCTCATTATCTTGCACTTATGGGTTACAGTGTAAAAATTTATGAAACCTTAAAAGGCCCTGGTGGTATGGTTCGTTATGGTATTCCCGAATACAGAATGCCTTATGATCAGATTGATAAGGATATTGATTATATTCTTTCTCTTGGTGTAGAGGTTCAGTATAACACAAGAGTGGGAGAGGATATTCAACTGGAAGATCTTGAGAAAGATTACGATGCTGTATTCTCTGCAACAGGTCTGCATCTAGGTAGAAGTACCGGAGTAAGTGGTTCTGACAACGAAAGAGTTTATCAGTCTATTGAACTTCTTCGAAAAGTTACAGATGGAGAAGAGATTGATGTAGCTGAAAAAATAGTAGTAATTGGTGGTGGAAATGTAGCCATGGATATTACCAGAACTCTTGCCAGACTTCAGAATCAGAAATATGGAAAAGTAAATGTACTTGCTACCTGTCTTGAATCTGAAGAGGCTATGCCTGCAGATGATGAAGAGGTTATTGAAGCTAGAGAAGAGAAGGCTGTTATTGATCCAGGCTGGGGTCCTCAGGAAATTGAGATTAAAGATGGTAAAATTACAGGACTTCATGTTACAAAATGTTTGGCAATTTTTGATGAAGAAGGCAAATTTAACCCTAAATTTGATACTGATCAGAAGAAATTTTTTGAAGCTGATATGATTGTAGAATCAATTGGTCAGGGTATGGATATTAAATATACCGATAAAATAAAAGATAAATTGGAGTTTGGTCCAAGAGGAAGAATTGCAGTTGGTAAAAACTTTCAGTCAAAGCTTCCATGGTTCTTTGTTGGTGGTGATATTATAGAAGGTCCGGATGTTATTCATGGAATAGCAAATGGTCATAAAGCTGCCATTGGTATTGATAATTTTCTTAAAGATAAATAAAAATGTGACAGTAGAGACGCGATTTATCGCGTCTCTACAACAATAATATTGGGTGGCTCTTTTAAGGGTCGCCTTTTTTTCTTGAGTTCCGTATGTTCATGCTGTATTATTTAAGACATAAAAATACAAAAATCTATTCTTAAAAATAAAAGGAGTCTTATTTGAATTTTTTACATTATGAACTTCGATTGAAAAAAGGTGATGTCGTAGAGGTTAAAATAGATAAACAGGCCAATGTACAGCTTCTTGATGAGATAAGTTTTACAAATTACAAAAAGGGTAAAAAATATAGTTCTATTGGTGGCCTATCAAAAGATTTATTGGTTAAATTAACCTCTCCATATAAGGGGCTTTGGCATTTGGTTGTAGATTTAGGCGGCCATGCAGGAACAGTAAAGGCCTCAGTGCAGGTTAATAAGGGTTAAAAATATTGGAAGAAAAATAGGTTATTGCAGTTTCCACAATACTATATTCCGTAAATAACTCTTTATTCATTTAAGGAAGTAATGCATAATAAGTCGTATATATTAATTCTTTTAATTAGACAGGAGTAATACCATGGCAATCCCATTAAGAAGTGATACAACAACTAAAGGTCGAAAAATGGCTGGAGCAAGAAGCCTTTGGCGTGCTAATGGGTTAAGGCAGGAACAGATAGGTAAACCTATAATTGGTATAGCTAATTCTTTTACTCAGATGGTACCGGGGCATGTTCATCTTCATGATATTGGTCAGCAGGTAAAAGCGATAATAGAAAGTAAAGGATGCTTTGCAGCTGAATTTAATACCATTGCTATTGATGATGGAATTGCTATGGGACATGATGGTATGCTATATTCTCTCCCCTCCAGAGAATTAATTGCAGATAGTGTTGAATATATGTGTAATGCTCATAAAATTGATGCATTAATTTGTATTAGTAACTGTGATAAAATTACTCCCGGAATGCTTATGGCCTCTATGCGCTTAAATATTCCAACAATTTTTGTTTCCGGTGGTCCTATGGAAGCAGGTACAATTGGAACCAAAAAGTATGATCTGGTAGATGCCATGGTTTTAAGTGCGGATGATTCAGTTTCTGATGAAGAAGTGAATGAAATTGAGCAAGTTGCCTGTCCTACTTGTGGTTCATGTTCGGGTATGTTCACTGCAAATTCTATGAACTGCCTAAACGAGGCAATTGGCCTGGCGTTACCAGGGAATGGTACCGTTGTAGCAACACACAGAAATCGTGAAAAACTCTTTGAAGATGCAGCTGCTAGAATAGTAGAAATGGCCGAAAGTTATTATTTTAATAATGATGAATCTGTTCTTCCCCGTTCTATTGCTACAAAAGCTGCCTTTCTAAATGCTATGACTCTGGATATTGCAATGGGTGGATCAACAAATACTGTTCTTCATTTATTGGCAATTGCCAATGAGGCTGGTGTCAATTTTACAATGAATGATATAGATTCTCTTTCACGTAAAACCCCTGGTATTTGTAAAGTAGCTCCCAGTTCCCATTACCATGTAGAAGACGTTAATAGAGCAGGAGGAATAATGGGAATTATGGCTGAACTTGACAGGGGTGGTTTAATTGATACCAATGTTTCCCGTGCAGATGGACTAACTCTGAAAGAGGCTATTATTAAATGGGATGTTATGAATAAAAATGCAGGTTCGGAATGTATCGAATTATACAAAAGTGCTCCTGGTGGAATTCTACGTAACAGAAAGATGGGAAGTCATAGTACGTTTTTTAAAGAACTTGATAAGGATAGGGAAAATGGTTGTATCCGTGATATTGCTCATTGTTATTCAACCGATGGTGGATTGGCTGTCCTTTTTGGTAACCTGGCTGAAAAAGGGTGTATTGTAAAAACAGCCGGAGTTGATCCATCTATTTATAAATTTACAGGACCTGCAAGGGTTTTTAATTCTCAGGATCTGGCGTGTGATGGAATACTGGACAGAACTGTAAAATCAGGGGATGTCGTAATAATTAGATACGAAGGACCAAAAGGTGGACCGGGTATGCAGGAAATGCTTTATCCTACTTCATATATTAAATCTATGCATTTGGGAAAAGAGTGTGCATTAGTAACTGATGGTAGATTTTCCGGAGGTACTTCAGGTTTATCAATTGGTCATGTTTCTCCGGAAGCAGCTGGAGAGGGTGCCATAGCTCTTATTAAGGAAGGGGATATTATTGCAATTGATATTCCTGCCCGTACAATTGAAATAAAAATAAGTGACAAAGAGTTAGCAGATCGACGAGCAGCAGAAAAAGCAAAAGGGAATGTAGCTTTTACTCCCCAGGGTCGGGACAGAAAAGTCTCCAAATCTCTGCAAATCTATGCCCTTATGGCAAGTTCTGCAGACAGGGGTGCGGTAAGAGTTCTTCCTTAGCAGATTATTTGCTTCTGAAAAAGCTTAAAACTGATCCACC
>JAOZPU010000012.1:10412-34375 GCA_029932585.1 Spirochaetia bacterium
GTACAGACGCCCGTACAAAAATGATATTCCGTACAGACGCCCAATTTGGGCGTCTCTACAGGAAATCATTTTTGTTTCAAACAACACATACCTATTCATTTTCAACAGCTCCTTTAAAAGGCTCACATTTTTTAAAAACTTCCCTAATAACTGTATGTTCCGGTTTTAAAAATCCAGGATCAGTTTCAAGAATTTCAAATGCATCTGCTCGTGCCGCCTCGAGAATTTTAAAATCTCTTATAAGATCTGCATAGGTTAAATTTAAAAAACCTGATTGTTTATTTCCAGCTAATTCTCCAGGACCTCGTAATTTAAGATCCTCTTCTGATATAGAAAACCCATCATTATACTTCATCATTGTTTTTAATCTTATTTTTCCAATTTCACTAATCTCTTTTGTGTAAATAAGGAATGCATAAGACTGTTCCTTTCCTCGTCCTACTCTTCCTCTTAGCTGGTGAAGGCCAGAGAGTCCAAAATATTCCGCATGTTCAATTACCATACATGTAGCATTTGCTATATCAACTCCGACTTCAACAACACTTGTTGATATTAAAATATTTATTTTTCCTGTAGTAAAGTTTTTCATTGTTCTGCTTTTTTCTTCTTCAGGTAATTGGGAATGTATCAGTCCCAGTTTGAATTTTGGGAAAATTTCTTCCCTAAGGTATTCAAACATATCTTCTGCATTTTTTATATTATCGGATAAATCACTTTTTTGAATTCGGGGATATACAAAATATGCCTGATGTCCTTTTAAAATTTCCTGTGCAACTGCCTCATATACTTTTTTTTCATTATCCATAACAGATAGGTGTGTTTTAACAGGTTTTCTTCCTAAGGGCATTGTTTTAATTGTAGATACATCCATATCTCCAAAAAGTGTTAATGTAAGAGTTCTTGGAATTGGTGTTGCTGTCATTAGAAGGAGATCTGGTGTGTCTCCTTTGTTAAGTAAAGTCATTCGCTGCAAAACCCCAAATTTATGCTGCTCATCAACTATTACATACTGTAAATTCCTGAACTCAACATTTCCTGAAAAAAGTGCATGAGTTCCAATAATTAGATCAATTTCCCCTTTTGCGAGTGCAGACAGTAGTGGTTTTCGTTGAGTGTTTTTAACATTACCGCTTAAAAATGCAAGATGTATACCTAATGGTTCCATCAGTTTTGCTGCATTTTCAGCATGTTGTTTTGCCAGTAGTTCGGTTGGGGCCATGAATGCTACCTGGCCATGGGATTCAATAATTCTTAAAGCTGATATAAATGCCACTAATGTTTTTCCACTTCCAACATCACCCTGTAGTAATCTTGTCATGGGACTATCTGATTCCATATCTATTTTTATTTCTTCCAGAACTTTTTCCTGATCTACTGTAAGTTTAAATGGTAAATTATTTTTAAGCAGTTTAGCCATTTTATATTTACTATCTGTTATTTGCCTGGGATTGTTTCTTCTGCTTTTAGATTTCCTTCCCACGGTAAGCTGGAGATAAAATAATTCTTCATAACGTAATATTTTTTCTGCTAAACTAATTGCATTTATAGATTCCGGAAAGTGAATATTTTTTATCGCATATTTTCTTTCTATAAAATTATATTTTTTAATAAGGTATTCAGGAAGTTGGTTTTTAGTATATCGTGCAAGTTCTTTAATAGCTTCAGATATTGCTCTTCTTAGTATTCCCTGGTTTAGTTTGCCACTTAGTGGATATATTGGAATTATTTTATTAAAATTAATTGGGTTATTGGAAAACTCTTCAATCTCAAATGTGGAAGTTTGCAGATTGTTAAATTTATATTCAAATGTAGCATATAAAAAAAACTTTTTTCCTATTATTAATTTTTGCTTTAAAAAATTTCTTCCAAAGCATAATAAAACTGCACTGGAGGTTTCATCTTTTAAATGTACTTTAAGTGTTTTATTAGCTCCAAAACCCAAATAATCATGATCTGTAACTTCTACAATAGTATTTACCGGGCCTTTTCTATAATTTGAAAGAGTAACAATATCTTGCCGGTTCTCATAAGTTCTTGGAATATGTTTTAGCAAATCTGAAATATTATTTATATCAATAGCAGCAAGTGATTTAGATGTTTCCTTTCCTATTCCTTTTAAAAGTGTTACTTTCTGTTTTAGCTCATCTGCGTACATTTTAAAATGAAAGGTTGCCCAGGAGATTTATTAAATAATTTGTAAAAGCATTCCCGCTAATCAGAAGAGCTATAAGACTAAATCCAGTTACAGTAAGACATGTTGTATATGTAATATTCTTATTCTTGAATATTTTGTAGTAAACAAAATTTGTAACAGGAGATATAATTGTTTCTATTGTTGTCATTAAAGGTGATTGTCTTGTTGCATTCAGCATACCTGTAACAAGTCGTATTAAAGTAAGAACAATAAAAAATGTTAAAAGAAAATTAATTGCAGACCAGGCTGCACCTAAAATAATTGCAAGTATCAATCCTACAGTTATCGATCCATAGCTTGAAATTGTATTCAAAACATTTAATACAATTACCAACAGTAGTATTCCTGCAATAGAAGAAAAATCCATCATACCAAATTTTAAAAATGAAAATTTCTTAAAATAATTAAGATATGGATCGGTAATAGAAGTTAATATTTCATAGGGCCTTCCATAGTCTGCAGAACTAAACCAGGTAATTATTATTCGTAAAAAAAGAAGCAGCATGTATCCTGATAATAGTCCTGTTGTAACTCTCAATAATAAATCCATATAATTTAATTCCTTTATTTTATGATACCCATACTTCTTCTATATTGGGATATGTTTCTATCTCTTTTAGAGTATTTTCTGATGCGCCCATTGTAATTTGTCCGGATACTTTGATAATTGTATCACTATTACTTATCCCTGATACAAGGTGAAGATAAACTGATGAATTACCCTGATTATCAATTAAAAAGGATCTAAGAGTAATTAGATCATCCTCATTGAAATTTTTACCCATTTTAATATGTACTTCGGAATTAGCCGATTCTTTCATCTCTTCAGGCCTAAGAACTTCATCAACAAGTAATTTGGGATCACCTCTGGAGGCGTCAATTTTTCCCACAAACCCTACAATAGAATCTACACCTAAATATATATTTTTTTCTTCCCAAATTTTAGGGAAAAGTATTAATTCAATTGATCCTTCAAAGTCTTCAATTTGGAGAAAGGCCATCTGCTGACCTCTTTTAGTTGTAATTACCCTTGAATTTGTAATTGTCCCCATAACTGTATACTTTCTGTCAGGCATCGCTTTTTCAGAATGCTTTAGGCTTAGGGTTACACTTTTCTGCCATATTTGTTTGTACTTATCCATTGGATGACCGGAAAAATAATATCCCAATAATTCTTTTTCATTATTTAGTAATTCAAGAACAGGAAGTTCTTCTATTTTCTCCATTTCAAAGGAAGGTAAAGCTGATTCATCATTACTATCAAAAAGAGATGTTTGGCCAAACATAGACTGGGCTTTGATTTTTGTAACAAAATCAAGGGCCTTCTCCATGTTGTGAATTAGAGTTGCTCTATTGTCTTGAAAAGAATCAAAAGCACCACAATTTATAAGTGATTCCAAAACCTTTCGATTAACACTTTTTAAATCTACCTTTTCAAGAAAATCAAAAAAGGATGTATAATCTCCATTTTCTTTTCTTGCTTTAATTATCTCTTCGACAGCAGCAGCTCCGACATTTTTTACTCCTACCAGGCCATAAATAATATCTCCATTGGCAACTGCAAAATTTTTATACGATAGATTTATATTTGGAGGCAATATATTAAGACCCATACTTTTAGTTTCGTTAATATATAGTGTCATTTTATCGGGTGTATTAATTTCATTTGTCAGGTTTGCCGCCATGAATTCAGCAGGATAATTGGCTTTTAAATATGCTGTTTTGTAGGCAATAACAGAATATGCTGCTGCATGGGATTTATTAAACCCATAACCTGCAAAAGGAACAAGCATTTCAAATATATCTTCAGCTTTTTTTGTAGTGAATCCTTTTTTAACAGCCCCTTCTATGAACTCAATTTTCATTCTGTCCATTTCTTTGATTTTTTTCTTACCCATTGCCCGTCGAAGAATATCTGCTTTACCAAGTGAAAAGCCGCCAATAATTTGGGCAACCTTCATTACTTGTTCCTGATACACAATTACTCCATAGGTTGGCTGAAGTGTCTCTATCAGACTTTTGTCAGGGTAAACAATGGCCTGTTTACCGGATTTACTGTCAATAAACTGGGGAATGTACTGCATAGGTCCTGGTCTGTACAGGGCATTAAGAGCAATAAGATCTTCTATTGAATCTGGTTTTGCCTGCTTTAATATTCCCTGCATTCCAGAACTTTCAAATTGAAAAACACCAACACTTTTACCATTTCCCAATAGTTTGAAAGTAGGTGCATCCACTTCCGGAATATCCTCAGTAGAGAAATCTGTTATAGTTCTTTTTATAAGAGTTTCAGTATTTTTAATAAGGGTTAGTGTTTTTAGCCCCAAAAAATCCATTTTAACAAGACCACAGTCTTCTAATAGATCCATTGTATACTGAGTAGATATGGAACCTGTCTTTGAATCTCTGTACAGCGGTACATAGTCAGTTAAAATACTTTTTCCAATTACTACACCTGCAGCATGGGTTGAGGCATGTCTTGATAATCCCTCGAGGCGTTTCCCTGTATCAACAAGTTCTTTAAACTTATCACCTCGTTGTTCGATCTCTTTCAGCTTGGGTTCCAGGTCTATTGCTTTTTGAAGAGTCATTTTGGGATCTGAAGGAATAAGTTTAGAAATCTGATCTGATTCTGCATATGGAAAATCCAAAACTCTTGCAACATCTCTAATGACAGCTTTTGCTTTTAACGTTCCAAAAGTTATTATTTGACCTACTCTGTCCTTTCCATATTTTCTGGTAACGTAATCTATTACTTCCTGTCGTCTTTCAAAGCAAAAATCTATATCAAAGTCAGGCATTGAAACTCGTTCAGGATTTAAAAAGCGTTCAAATATTAAACCATATTTAAGTGGATCAATATCTGTAATCATCAGTGCAAAGGCAACTATGGATCCTGCACCTGAACCACGCCCTGGTCCAACAGGTATATCATTTTCTCTTGCATAATGGATAAAATCCCAGACTATTAAAAAATATCCGGTAAAACCCATCTCAATTATAATATCCAGTTCATATTTTGCACGAATTTTCATTTCTTCTGTAATTTCAGGATATCTTTTAACTAGTCCTTCCTGGGTTAACGCTCTAAGATAATCGTCAGGTGTTTCAAATTCATCAGGTATTTCATAATCCGGAAGTAAGGGGCCTGGTAAATTAATTTCAAGATTACAGCTTTCGGCCAATTTTACTGTATTTGTAAGAGCTTCAGGTGTTTCCTTAAATATCTCAAACATCTCTTCTTTTGTTTTCATATAAAAATTAGAGCTGGAGAATTTCATTCTCTTTTCTTCGTGTTTCTTTCTGTTTGTTCCTATACAAATTAGTATGTCCTGAGCATTTGCATCCTCTCGGTCAAGATAGTGAATATCGTTGGTTGCTATTAAAGGAATACCTGTTTCTTTAGAAAGAACTATCATTTTTTCATTTACAATTTTTTGTTCAGGAATCCCATGATCCTGTAATTCCAGATAAAAATTATCTTTTCCAAATATATTCTGATAAAGTTCAGCTTTTTTCTTTGCATCCTCAAATTGATTATCCAGGAGTTTTCGGGGGATATATCCTGCCAGGCATGCAGATGTACATATAAGATTTGAACTGTATTGGGTAAGAAGTTCATCATCAATTCTGGGTTTGTAATAGAATCCTTCAGTATAGGCTTTTGACGCAAGTATCATAAGGTTTTTATAACCATCATAGTTTTTTGCCAGAAGAATTAAATGGTTTGCTTTACTTTTTTTATCATTTCCAGATTTAATACTTCGATTTCCAGGAGCCACATAAAATTCACACCCTACTATAGGATTTATATCATTAGCTTTGCATTCTCTATAGAAATGGAGGGCACCAAACATATTCCCATGGTCAGTAATAGCCAAATGTTTCATGCCAAGGCTTTTGGCTTTTGCCACCATTTTTTTGATAGAGGCAGCGCCATCAAGAAGAGAATAATCAGTATGGTTGTGAAGGTGTATAAAATCGGGTGCTTCAGTCATTATAAATGAATATAAACTTTTAATACTGCTTCTGTAAACCTTTTAAGGGAGTAGTTCTTTAAGTATCCAATAAAAAAATCTTATTGTCCTGTCTCTTTGAAATGGTGATAACTCCATAGTTTGGCTTTTTAACCATTCCTTATATTTTTCCATTACAGATGTAGATTCTTTTACACTTAATGGCAGTTTTTTACCTATTAAAAGTGATTCCATCTCAATATTTCTAACAGTATGTTTTCCTGCATTACCAATAGCCATACGGTAGTTATTTATTATTCCTTTTTGAATTTCTGCCAATACACAAAACGATATAGCATGCCCTGCATCAGAAAAAGGATTTCCGTCACTTTTAAAAAGTTCCCAATTCCAGTTTCCAAAAGGAATTCTAATTCTTGTTAGGATTTCAGTATTTTTTAATTGGATTTCCCCATTTTTATTGAAAAATCTATTTAATTGTATCCACCTTGATCCTCCTGCTTTTTTCAATTCAAGACTGACATCCATTAAAATCATAACACTAAATAGATTTAATCTTATATCCGGCATGCATAGGTGGCCCCCAAGAGTAGCCATATTTCTAATAGTAGAAGGCTTAATAAGTTTCATTGCCTGAGCAAGAGCATTTGGAAGAACATGCTGACCTACATTGAGGATTTTATTAATTGAAGCTCCTGCGCCTATTTCCAGATAACGTTCTGTTCTTCGAATTTTTTTTAATTCCATAATTTTGGAAATTTGAATGATATTACCCGGAAGAACAGGAATCTTTCTTTTTTGCTTCCCCATTAATCCTGTTCCCCCAGACCAAATTACTGCATCTGGATTCTGGTTTTTTATAGTCAATAATTCGTTAAGGGTAGAAGGGGAAAAAATATGACTATATATTCCTTGCACGTCTTCGCCTCCTGCGATAGAAAGCTCCGGTTTTTACAGCTTTAATGAGTGTTGAATTATCTGTACAGGAGCAGTTTATACCCTCAAATGCTTCCATAATTTGATTTTCATCCGGATCACTATAGTTTTCAAGAATTGAATGAATTGTCATAATTTTTCCTGGGCGGCAAAAGTCACATGGAAAGTATTCCTCATCTTCAAATCCACTGATAATATCATCTATTTCAACAGACTTAGACAACCCTTCATAGCTTACTATTTCTGCATCTCTTGCCTGAAAAACTGGTATGAGACATGATGCTACAAGGTCTCCATTGAAAAATATGGAGCATCCTCTGCACACTCCTTTATAACAACTTGTACGGAGGCTCTGAATTTTTGCAGAAGTTTTAAGAAGATCAACCAATCTTGTTTCTGCAACAGAGTCAAATTCTACAATTTTCCCATTTAAGGTGAATTTAATTTTCACAATTTCTCCTTAGGTCGCCATGTTTTTGAAAATTATTTCTGGTGTTATAGGAATTGAAGAAAAATGCATTCCACTGGCCTGGGATATAGCCTGAGCAAAAGCAGAAGGTATAATTATATCCGGTAATTGTGAAATACCCCCACTGGATCGTTTTGAATCTGTAATGAAATCTATATTTATTTTTGGTAGATTTATTTTATCTGTTTCGCCTGCATCATCCAGTGATAATTGGGGGTATAAAAAACCTGATCCTCCTGCAGCCCAATTCAATGTTTCATATATTTCAGCTTCTCCTGCCGAACGGGCTGCTCTAAGATCGTATATTCTTCCTATATCAAAGATTGTCCATATCCCTTTTATAACAGGTCTTAGAAATACTGGATTAAGTTCTATTTCCACTACTGCTGCACCCCATGATAAAGCGTTGAATGGCATTCCTTTAAGTTTATCTGCATCCCAAATATCTTTACCCGGAGATTTAAAACTACGTTTCTCGATTATTGGCAGCGGCTTATGAAATCTGTGTTTTTTTATACCTATGCAGCACCTTTCTACAAGATTTGTCATAATACTTAGATCGTTGGATAAAAAGGATGGGCCTGAATTTGGAAGAATAGTGGTATTTCCCTTTACAATTTCAATAGAGCTGCTTGTAAGTCCAAGTATTCTCCCTGCCGTTTCTTTCCATATATTCCCAGGAGTGGTTCCATTTGAACTACTTGAAATATATAATTTATCATTTTGATCCAGCCGGACTTCCATTGAGTAAGCTTCTCTATTTTCTCTTTTTCTGGTAAATCCATTCCCTGCATACCCTATTGAAATCCCAATTCCCCTTAATAGTTCCTGTTTTTCAAGTTTTTTGTTCTGGCGTTTATTTAAAAGGTCATAGGCAGAATATTTTCTGTAAAAATCAGATTTTTCACTTATCCGGATTAACAGATCTCTTTGAGAAATTTGTTTAAGAATTCCTCCTGTTGGTAGTTTTAGATTTATTTTTGGGAGATATTCTAATCTTAAGTCCACAGGGTTCATTTCTTTTTGTTTCGCAATTTTTGAAAAATGAGTTTCAGCAGAGAATACACCCATACCAATTCCACAACCTTTAAATACATTCATTGGTGGTAATGATGTACGAATTGCCTTTGCCTTTATTCTTAAATTGGTAATAGAATAGATAGAAGCTGCACCTAAAATAATTTGGCTTAAAATTTCGTCAGTAAATAATGGGTAGGCTCCGGTATCAACACATATTTCAATATCTTCAGCTATAATTTTTCCTGATTTATTAATTGCAGATTTTCGATGAATTTTTACCTGGGGCCTTTTTATACTGAATTTGAGTATTTGAGAAGGCTCAGCTACAATTCTGACTTGTTTACCTGATTTTATCGCTAAAACTGCAGCCAGGGTAGAGTAAATTGATGGTAAAATTAGTTTTTCATCATATGTATGATGGTATGGTTCTATATTTACAATGATCTCTTTTTTAGGTATTCCACATACATCAGATACAGATTTTTGTACATGGAATGGCCATTGTGAAGCAGTAGTTATTTCTAATATATTATTTTTATACTTTGCAACTGCTCCCATTGGGTATGTTATTGGTAGAGTCTGTACTGATGTTGTATAATTACCTTTTATAATTGTATTTGCATCTTTAAATTTACTTTCTACAGTTCCTCTAATAAATTTTTTTATACCGGAAATTTGATCATCATGATAATTTTCGAAACTGAGGAAAGAATAATCAGTATCATATTCAATAATAACATTGTTGCAAATATTTAGAACTGTAGTTTCGTCGGGACCGCAAATTGCAAGTATCGGTTCTCCTTCATAATTAATAGTGTCTGTGCATAATAGAGGCATCTTCTCTGAAAAAACACTTATAATATTGAGTCCTGGAAGATCATTACCTGTAATACTAAAATAGCCCTTTGGCAGGTCGGGAATTGAAATAGAAGATATTGTTCCTTTAGGTATTGATGATCTAATTAGATGTGCAAATAGCATTTTTCTGGTGTTAATATCATCCAGAAATATGTAATCTTTTGCCATCAGCTAGTTCTCCTGTACTTTAACCCTGTATCTATTACTGCAGTAATTATTCTTTTAAGCTGGTTCTCTGTTAAATCGGGATAAATTGGCAAACTGAAAACAGTGTTGTATACCTTTAATGTTTCGGGATAATCATCTTCCTTGTAACCATATTTATTTTTGTAGTAGGGCATTATATGGAGTGGAATAAAATGTACAGAGATTCCAACTCCTTTGCTGATAATTTCTTTAATAAAATCGTTTCTGTTAACTGTTAATTTTTCCGGTACAATTCTGGGCATAAAAAGATGCCAGCCATGATTTTCGACGTACTCAGGAAGTTTGAGGAAATCCATATCCTCCAAATTTTTTAAATAATACTTAGCAATGTTTTCCCTTTTCTTCAAAAATAATGAAGCTTTTTTTAATTGCTCTCTGCCAATAGCTGCTGCTATATCGGGCATATTATATTTATATCCGGCATCTACAATTGAATATTGCCAGGAAGGTTTATCGGATGTATAACGATCCCATATTTCTCTATCTATGCCGTGAAGGCGCATAACAGATATTCTTTTTGCTGCCTTTGAATTATTTGTAACTATCATTCCACCTTCACCGGTAGTTATAGTTTTTGTTGCGTAAAATGAAAATACACCGATGTCTCCAATACTTCCAAGAAGTTTTCCATTATACTTTACAGGAAAAGAGTGGGCAGCATCTTCAATTATAAAAAGATTATATTTTTCCCTTAGTTTAAGAAGAGCACCCATATTGCATGGATTGCCTGCAATATGAACTGGTATAATTCCCTTAATTGATGGGTCTTTTTTTAATAATTTTTCTATTTTAACAGGATCTATATTAAATGTATCCGGATCAATATCTGCAAAAACGGGATCTGCTCCCAAATAGATAATCACTTCTGCAGTTGATGTAAAAGTGTAGGGTGTGGTAATAACTTTATCCCCGGGACCCACACCAAGGGCTTCAAGTGCAAGATGTAATCCGGCTGTTGCAGAATTGACTGCCAGAGCTTTTGATGAATTAGTATAAGCAGCAAACTCAGTTTCAAAGTTCTTAGCCTCTGTCCCTGTTGTCAGCCAACCGCTTCTAAGAACTTTTATAACAGCTTCTTCTTCCTCCGTCCCCAGGGAAGGTCTTGCAAAAGGTATAAAATCAGTATTCGGGCTCATTTTCAACCATCTTTATGCTTGGAATATATTCTTTTAGAATCTCTCTTAAGTATATTCGATTTCTATATAAGTTTGTATCTTCTTCAAGATAACAGACAGATCTAAGATTTTTAAGTAAATTATCCAGTTGCCCATTAAGTCTTGACCTATGAAGAACTTTAATAATTCCAGGGTGTTTTGTTTTAATAACCGTATCTTTTTCAGTCCATAGCATCTCATCCATTTTTTCCCCGGGTCGTAGGCCTATATAATTAATTTTAATCTCTTTTTCAGGAATAAAACCATAAAACCGGATCATCTGTTCTGCAAGATCCCTTATTAGAATAGGTTCACCCATTTCCAGTATGTACAGATCCCCTTTTGATCCAACTCCTCCGGTTTTTAAAACCAAAGACGCTGCTTCCGGAATGGTCATGAAAAAACGCTTTACATCTTTATGGGTAATGGTAACTGGTCCACCCTTCATTATCTGACGGGTAAACAGTGGAACTATACTTCCTCTTGAACCCAGGACGTTCCCAAAACGGACAACCATAAAATTTGTTGATTCAGATTTTGTGTTTAGTACAATTTCTTCGGCTGCCATTTTACTGGCTCCATATATGCTGGATGGATCAACAGCTTTGTCAGTTGAAATAAATACAAACCTTGAAACATTTGCCTCAACAGCTGCATCCACAATATTTTTTGTTCCAAATATATTATTTTTTACCGCTTCTACAGGGTTTTCCTCTATTAATGGCACATGTTTATAGGCGGCACAATGAAATATTACATCTGCTTTTAAGCGCTTTATAATAAATTTTACAAAATCTCTATCCTGAAGTTCTCCTACAATTGGTACTATTGTAGAGGCCTCCCCAACACCTCCATCCTGTAAAATCCGGAGTTCCCGCTCTATTTCATATACATTATTTTCTCCATGATCAAAGAGGTAAAGTCTGTCAGCACCTCCGGAAAGAAGCTGTCTGGCAAGTTCACTGCCAATACTTCCCCCTGCACCAGTTATAAGAACTCTTTTACCTCGTAGATATTCAAGACTTTCAATTAGTCCAATATGGACAGTTTTTCTTGCCAATAGATCTTGTGCTTTAATTTCTCTTGTTTGAATTAAGTGAGCATCTCCCTCTACAATTTGGGAGACGTTAGGTAGGATTCTGATTTTTTTTAATTCAGCTTTTTGCAGAGATGCATATATTCTTCGCAAGTCGGATTCATTTGCTCCGGGAATTGCAATTAAAGCTTCATCTGCACGTATCTCTTTTATTATATCATCAGCATTAATTATAGGGCCAAGTATTTGAATTCCATGTTCTGCTTCCCCAATTTTTTTAGGTGAGTCATCAATAAAAGCTACAACTTTTCCAAGTATCCCTTTTGATAGAATTTCAGCAGCAATTTCTCTTCCTGCAAATCCAGCTCCAATAATTACAATTCTATTAGTTTTACTCATGGTCTTCTATTTTCTCCAGAATTTCAAATCCAAAGTCAATTGTAAATGATTCTTCGTAAAGAGACAAACTTATTTTTGCTCTGCGCTTTCTTTTATCAACTTTTACTATTCTTCCCTCAAGGCCTTTCATTGGTCCACTAATTACCTTGATTCGTTTATTTTCATCGAAACTAACCTGAGATTTCTCAACAATTTCACCAAAATGGAGAAAATGGAGCAATAATTCTCTATCTTTACCCTCTATGGGCTCTATATTCTGATTACTTTTCAAATATCGAACAAAACCTGGTGTCTTCCGTATAATCCAGTGAATATCCGGTGTAAGTTCTTCAGCCTGAAAAAAAAGGTATCCTGGAAATATGGGGGATAAACTTTCCTTTAATACACCTTTTTTTCTTATGGTGAGTTTTCTTCTGGGCCATAACAGGCTGTCTGCAGCATCATATGATGGTAAATCCAATTCAAAATTCACCTTTGCGAGGCCCATAAATTTTTCCTCTTCACCTGTCATAACCTGTAAAACGTAATATTTCATTGAGATTAAAATATCATGGATTAAGGGGTGTTGCAATGTGTGGGAGATATTATAGGGAGACAAAATGTATCCCGTAGTAGAGACGTAGCCTGGTCGTGCGCTTCGCTTACTGCTCGGCTATGCATCCTCAGCATGCTACGTCTGTACACAGCGAATTAAAATGAATTTTTATTATTCATTGAAGCAGAATGCAGATTTTCCCTCTATATATTATTAGGGGAATATTATGATAGATAAAAATAAATATCGAAATGAATCAATTCGTATAAAGAATTATGATTATTCACAGAAAGGATTATATTTTATAACAATATGTACACAATATAGAGAATGTATGTTTGGATATATTGATGGTGGTAAAATGATATTGAACGATGCAGGTATGATATTAGGAAAATGGTATTTAGAAATGGAAAATAAATATCCCAATATTCATTGTGGTGAATATATAACAATGCCGGACCATTTTCATTGTATTATAGAAATAATTGATAATTATATACCGGACGCCCACGACCGTAATCGGATAATATCCAACGAAACCCCGGACGCCCACGAACGCAATCGGATAATATCCAACGAAACCCCGGACGCCCACGTAGGGGCGCCCCTACGTGGGCGTCCAATCCCCGAAAAACGTGTGGTGGATTTGTATGGATCAAATAATAAAAAATATAATACAACAATTCCATTAATGGTAAATTGGTTCAAAACCATGACAACAAATGAATATATTCGTGGTGTAAAAAATTATAATTGGCCACGATATAATCGTAAATTATGGCAACAAAATTATTGGGAACATATTATCCGTTCTAACAACGATTTAATCCGAATAAAAAAATATATAAAAAACAATCCTGGGAAATGGAGTAAAAGTAATTTCTGAGAAATGTTGATTTTATTATTAATAAAAAAAGGCCTTGTTATTTGTTATTTGTTATTTGTTATTATAATATTGGTTAGAAATCGTAGTCAATATGAGTAGTGCTGATTACGTAAAAGTATATTTAAAAATTGGAGAATCAAACATGAAGAAAATCTTATTAGTTCCACTTATAATTATATCAGTATTTTCATTCATTACTTGCAGTAATGGAACAACTACTGGACTTGTTGATAAATCTAACATATGGTTAATTGTAAATGCCTACCCAAATACAAGTGTTTCAGATGGTACTAGCACTCCATATACAGTTTATTGCCAGCTGCAGGATCAGTCAGCTGTTGATGGTATGGGAGATTTTTCCGGAGTTACTATAACTATTAACGGGCAGACTTTTTCAGATACTTCAGATTCAAATTACTGGAATACTTATTTTGATGGTATAGATATCAGTCTGGCAAAATCAGATACTCTAACAGTTTATATTTCTCACCCCACATTCGGTTCTGTGGAAGCTACAGGAATTGTTCCTCCATCACTAAGTTCATTTGTAGATCCTGGTTTACCTGCTCATGGAGAAGAGAATACCTCAGCTTTATATGTCCTCAATTGGAACGCAATATCAGGAGATGATGAGTATTCTCCAGGTTATTCAGCTTACAGTGATGCTAATGGGGCTTCGTCTCTGATTGGTAGAGGGTATTATACATCAGGAACAAGTTATTCACTAAATGTATCGGATGTGGATGGTGTTCCATACAAATATCTGGAACTATCAGTATCAACAATTGATGTAACATTATTTTCTGATTTTGCAAGTTCATCTGCCTTGAAAATAGAGGGAACAAATATTCCTGAATTTACAAATCTAAATTTATAAAATTTAAAAGGAAGTCTATACATGAAAAAACAAATCTTATTATTCTTAATTTTAATTCCAGCAGTATTTTTTATAGGTTGTGTTTTACCAGATACTGGTAGTAATTCCAGTGGTGGTGTAACTGATTATGCTACATTTAGTGAAGCTTTGGGTGCATTCCCATCGTTTAACAGTAATTTGTTCGATCCTTCGGTTCAATCCGGATCTGAAGGAGTCTTTAGGGCTTTAGGAGATATAACTGGCCCCGGTTCTCTTGATTTTGTGGATATAGCGGATGAATCAAGTGCTATTGTTGATGGGTATTTTAGTTTTCAGTCTGGCATTTTTAATATATTTATAGATCTGATAAAGCAAATTACTGCTGATCTTGTAATAGAATCAGATCAGCCAATTGTTATTGGAGAACAGAGCATTGATGGTTCTCCTGTCATGGATTTTGGTACATTCCAAATATCAGGAACGCCAACCAATATGACTCTTTACTGGGAAGTCCCTTTTGGTATAATGGTAGATCCCAGTCCTCGTAGTACATTATTAAAATTTGATATACAGAAACAGGAAAATGGTTATGTATATGATTTTAGTATGGATTTTCTTACAGATGACACTGGATATCCAGATACCTTTACTGCATCAGAGTTGAGATTTATTGTTGATAAATCAACAGGATTCACAGAATCATCTCAAAGAACATATTCGGTTAGTAGTGGAGTTAAAACAACTGTAACTGAGGCAAAAGCACGGTTTGATCTAATGAATAATAACAGTGGAGTGCTGCAACTCAAAGATTCAACTGGGTGGGAAGTTATTTATTATACCTCAGGAGACTCCAGTGTTTATAGATCCTATGGGGATTTGGGGCCTTTTACAAGAATGACTACAACCTATTATGGGCCTAATGGGTCGCTATTAAAAGAAACTAAAGGGTATACAGATATAGCTAATTTTATCTCTGAAGAAATGGATATCTATGATGGGTTAGGTGGTACATTCTACAATTTTCATGATGAATATACAGATCCTGCCCCTGAAGTCCTGTATCTTGAAAAAGACATAGCTAACAGTCCCGTTACATACAGATATTCAATTGATAATTCTACATGGTTTGATTTTTCTGGATTTGACAGCAGTTTTACATGGCTTTTTTACAAGAGTGGAGGTAGTTGGAGTGCTGATGATTGTGTTTATTTTTTATCTGATTATGCAGAGACAGATATTGGTTCAAATAAATATTTGCTGACATTTGAGAAAGGGTTTATTGTTGGTGCTACAGAAAATTCTTACAAAGGTTCCTTATATACACTAAATAATTATCAGATACAAAATATTGTACCTTCAACTGGTATTAGTAATCTATTATGTTATGAAGGTTCCAATCCTGAAGATTTAGCTTATTTTTTTGATATAGATGAGAGTAGTTCTTATAATTTGGATATTGATGAGGCATTCCCTGGAATGATATCTGCAAGTGGATCATTTTATTATGATCATACTCTTGATTTATATCAGGCTGCTGATGTCTTTTTATATCAGACTACTGAAAATCTACTCCCCTATATGGTAAACCAGCAGCAGGTTAATATTGATCAGCTTGTTTCTGGATTAGCAACCCTGGAATCTGAGTTTTCTTTATTTACTTCAATAGCTAATGTAGGATCTATTGCAGATGATCCTGTTTATGCAACATTTTAGGAACTGAAGTATTATTTGCAAACTGAAATGGATTTTATTTATTAAATAATAAAAAGGCTGCCACATGGTGGCCTTTTTGTATTCTTATTAATGTACAATTTTTAAAATTAATTATTACTTTCCCCATGATCCTGTTTCTTTAATAAGTTCCTCAGTTGAAATAACTTTCCCATCGGGCAACTGTTTTATCCGTTCAATTGAAGCTTCTTTTAAGGCATCCATAACTCCCCCTTATTTATAGGATAACTTCCAGTAGTAAAAAAGACAACTATTAAAGGAGGCAGGTATTATTCCGATAATATAACAAAACTTGTCGGAGAAAATAATGATTAATAAACTTTTTTTACTTTTACTGATTTTTTGTCTTCCATTTTCACTTATAGCAGAAACAGTATTACTTTATACAATAAGCGAGGCAGATGTAGTTGATGAAGAACAGTTTGGCGATCTTATTGAAAGTGCTGTAATGAATGAATTTTTTGATGCAGGTCACATTGTATTTAATGCATCTGTTGTAGGAGAAGCACCTGAAATAGGTCTCGATCATTATAAAGAACCTGCTTCTTTGCAAATGGCAAAAGCTGGAGGCGCTTCGTTCTTATTAGAGGTAAGTTTGGTTTTCAGTGAGATAAAGGGACGGAATCTTCCGGGATATGCTGAATATAGGCTTATTGAGGTATACAGCGGTGAAACAATGAAAGAAGGTTTTGTAAATATTGATAATAAATGGATAGATGAAGATGATCTTGAAGACGGGGTTACCGCAATGGGGTTGAGTATGGCCAGTTATGCACTTACTTTTTTATAATTTACGCTCAGCTAAGGTAATAATCTTTCCGACAATAGAACTGGAGGACTTAAGTTATGGGTCTGAGGGCAATTAGAGTATTATTTAAAGTAATTATCACATTTTTAATGTTGACAATAGGGGCAGCTGTATTTGCTGGTTCTATATGGGACGGATCTGTGTCTACTTCAAGGTATGGATATCTCCCTCAAACAGGGTTATATGCTGCCTCAAATGCTTTTCCTCAAAATTCCAGAGTAACTGTTACTAATCCAAATACAGGGAAAAAGGTAGATGTAACAGTTCTTGAGCGTCTGGAGGATAATAATCTCTTCCTTGTTCTCTCAGCAGAGGCTGCAGAATCTATAGGACTTGGGTATGGGGATATTTTCCATGGAAGCATTACAGAACAGGACAGTAATATTTCTTCTAACGAAGAGGAACTTCCTTACAATCCTGACCCTGATGTTAATCCCTCTGCTAATTCTGAAAATTTTACTGAGTTAGCATTAATTCAGAATTATATTGAAGAACTTGGTGGTAATGATGATGTTCTAACAATTTCTGATATAGCCGATCCTATCGAACAAATACCGGATACTACAATTAATGAAGACGTAGAAATGATAATTCCGGAAGAATCTGTTGTAGAAGAAGTCGCAGAAGATATTGTTGATACAACAGAATCTTTTGCAGTTTCAGAACCCGATATTCCAGCAATAGAAGAAGAGGATATTCCAGAAGTTGTTGAGATAATTCCGGAAATTGAAGAGGATATTCCTCTTGTAGATAATATGCCCATGGAAGAGGTTTATATAAGTGAACCCCAAAATGTTTTATCTTTACCAGAAGTAGTTATAATACCTGAGCAGGTAGAAGAGAAAGTAGTTATTGAAGAAGAAATTCCTGTTTTTGTTGGTATGAGCACAGATGTTCCTCTTACAGTTGCACCTATTGAGGTTAGAGATGTATTGCCCAAAATACCAGTTCCTGAAAGTGATATTCCTGTAATAACATTATTGGATTCAGGTGTTATTGAAGAAACTGGAAACAGTACAACAGTAATTAGTATTCCTGAACTACCCATTATTGGAGTAGAACAAGTTGCTATTCCTGAAGATGAAACTCCTTTAGCAGTTGCTATGCCCATTGATATAGTTCCCATTGAAACAGAAGAAGATATTGATTATCTTTTACCGGAATTAGTTGAGGTTATAGATAATGATCTGCCGGAGCATACTATTTTTGCAAAAGAGGAACCTGAAGCTCCTTTAGAAATTGTATTATCAGAATTAGATCCTGTAATAGTACCTCCAGAAGAAAAAATTGTAATTTCTGATACATTGGAGACGCCAGATAATATAGAAGTGGAAGTAGAAGTTGTTCTGGAACCTTCAAATCTTAGGCCCCCTGTTCTTCCTGATGAATCTGAAACTCTGGAAACTGAGGAAATTTCTCATGTTATTGAGGTTGCAGAATTACCAGAACCTGATGATACAGCTAGTATTGAGCTTACAGAGACTGAAGAATCCACAGAAATTCTTTCTGGAAACTATAATGTAACAAAGGTACTGGTTGAAGATTCCTACTATTTGCAGCTTGGTGTATACAGGGAACAATACTCTGCATTTAATCTGGCAGGTAGTCTTGGAGGAACTTATCCAGTAACAGTTCTTGTCTCTGAAAGTAGCAATAATAGAAATTATAAGGTTATGGTTGGCCCTCTTGGACAAGATGAAAGTGGTGTTATTTTATACAATTTTAAATCTACTGGGTATCCTGATGCATTTTTAAGAAAAGGCTTGTGATAAAGGATGACTAAAAATAAAATTATCGAGGAGATCAGAAAACTATCTGATCTCCTTTCTTTGTATCAAAATGCTTACTATTTAAAAAATAAACCTCTGGTTAGTGATCTTGAGTATGATCGTTTATTTGACAGTTTGTTATTACTGGAACAGGAAAATCCTGAATTAGTACTTCCAAATTCTCCCTCCAGTAGAGTTGGGTCTGATCTTTCCAGAGATATTCCGGAAGTATCCCATACAATTCCAGTTTTAAGTCTGGATAAAGGATATTCAGTTGAAAGTATTAGAGACTGGATGGATAAAACAATTTCAAAAGCAGGAAGTGACCTTTCCTTTATAGTTGAGGAAAAAATTGATGGTGTATCTATTGTTCTTTATTACAAAAAGGGTATTCTTGAATTAGCAGCTACAAGAGGAAACGGCAGCATAGGAAATGATATTACAGCCAATGTAAGAACAATAAAATCTGTTCCTCTTCGTCTTTCAGAAGCTGTTGATATTGTGGTTAGAGGAGAAATCTTTTTACCTCTTGCAGAGTTTGAAAAATTAAATTCACTTCAGGAAGTCCCTTTCGCCAATCCCAGGAATCTAACAGCAGGAACATTGCGAAGAAAGAAAAGTATCGATGTGGCTTCTGTTCCGCTGGATATTTTTATATACGAAGGATTCATGGATAAAAATGAAATGGATCATGTCGAAATACTTCAGTATTTAAAGAAACTTGGGTTTAGAGTCAGTGATAATATTGGTGTTTTTTCTCCTTCAACCCCTAAAATTAAAATTGATCCAACCTGGTTTTCTGGTAATTTTGATTCTCTTTCAACTTATGTAGAAAAGCAGACAACAGAAAGGAAGAATCTCCCATATGAAATTGACGGTCTTGTTATTAAAGTTAATGAAACAGATGTCAGGGATACTTTAGGTTTTACAGGACATCATCCCAGATGGGCTATTGCATATAAATTTGAGTCGCCTGTCGGGACAACAATTGTTAAGGAGATTGACATTCAGGTTGGCCGAACTGGCAGGATTACTCCTGTTGCACGAGTAGAACCTGTACTTATTGGTGGTTCTACTATATCTAATGTAACTCTTCATAATCAGGATTATATAAATTTACTTGAATTAGCCCTGGGCGATACAGTAAGTGTTTCGAAAAGGGGAGATGTTATTCCTGCGGTAGAACGGGTTATAGATAAAAATGAAGATAATAACTCTGTGTGGCAAATGCCCGGAGTCTGCCCCTCTTGTAATTCGGATCTAATAAATAAAGGAGCTCATCTTTTTTGTACAAATTCTGAATGTCCGGATCAGATTAAAGCAGGGATATTCTTTTTTCTGGGTAAAAATCAGATGGATATTGATAATTTTGGTCCGGAAACAGCTGAATTTTTAATTGATCAGGGATTTATAAAACGAATTCCTGATATTTACACATTTAATTATAATAATCTTGAAGGATTCCCGGGTTTTGGTTCTAAAAAGATAAAACTGATAACTGCAGGAGTTCAGCAGAGTCTTAATCAACCCTACAGAAGAGTTCTTCCCTCTTTAGGTATCCCTGAACTTGGGAAAAAAGCTGTGGAATTACTAATAACTGCAGGATTTAGGGATATTGATGATTTAATAACTATTGCAGCAGAAAAAGATACAGAAAAACTTGTAGAAATTAAAGGTATAGGTGAACGAACTGCAGAGATAATTATTACTGAATTTTCATCAAGTAAAACTCTGGAATTAATTGATAATTTAAAAAATGCAGGTCTTATTTTCACAGAAGAAGAAATTTCTAAAGAAGATATGCTTCCCCAGGTTTTTGAAGGACAAATTTGGTGTATAACCGGAAGTTTTGAAAACTTTAAGCCGCGTTCTCTTGCAGGGGATGAAATAACAAGCCGGGGTGGAAAAACAACTACCAGTGTAACAGGTAAAACTACACACTTATTGGCAGGAGAATCTGCTGGAAGTAAACTTACAAAAGCTCAAAAATTAGGTACAACTATTATTACAGAAGATATTTTTATGGAGATGCTTAACACTAATGATTAAAACAATTGATTCTTTAAAAGAAAAAGGCTTTGGAGTTATTCCTCCTGAGCAATATTTAAGTGATATGGAGGAGAGTTTTATATCAATATGGGAAAAAGTTAGTTCTTTTACCATGACCTCTGTAGAAAGAGGATATTCCCTGTTTAAATCTGTAGAATATATAGTTAAAAATAATATTCCAGGTGATTTTGTTGAGTGTGGAGTCTGGAAGGGTGGCTCCTGTATGCTTATTGCCATGGCTTTGGAACTTTTTGAAGATACAAATCGGAAAATCTATCTATATGATACGTATGAGGGGATGCCTAAGCCCACAGAAGAGGATGTTATCTCCTGGAATGGCAGAAGTGTTCTGGAGAAGTGGGAAGAGGATAATTCCGGTATTAAAGATAATTTTGGTTCCTGGGCTGTTGGTCTGGAAGAGGTGAAAACTAATATTTCTATTACTGAATATCCTGAAAACAATTTGATATTTGTACCCGGAGATGTTGCTTTAACTTTGAAAAAAGTTAAGCCGGCTACTATTGCTCTTTTACGTCTGGATACCGACTGGTATGCATCTACTGTAGAGGAGCTTGAAATTCTATATCCTCTTGTAGTGGAAAAAGGTGTACTTATAATAGATGATTACGGCCATTTTGATGGAGCCCGTAAGGCTGTAGATGAGTATTTTGAAAAGCGTACTATTTTGCTAAATCGAATTGATTATACTGGCAGGATTGGTATTAAGCTTTAGATAAATTGTCTAAAATATATCAATACCCTATGGGGTATATTTACAAAATACCCCTTATGGGGTATAATATAGATATATACCTTGTAGGGGGTAAAGATATGGAAAATTATGTTCAAACACCAGCACAGCTTGGACAGGTATTAAAAGCAAGGCGAAGCAATTTACGGCTTACTCAGAAAAAAGCAGGTCGAACAGTCGGTTTGTTGCCAAAAACAATTTCTGCCCTTGAAATATCACCTGAAGGGAGCAGTATTTCCTCTCTTTTTAAGCTTTTATCGGCTCTTGATCTTGAAATAGTTCTGCGACCAAAAGATTTTATCCCAGAGAAAATAAAAAAGTTGGAATGGTAGTAAATGAGTAGAACGTCCAGGAATCGACACCTGAATGTATGGATGAATGGTGATCTTGTGGGAAGTTGGAATATAACCTCGACAGGTCTTCATGAATTTAGTTATGAAGAATCCTGGCTTAATTCTCCTGGTGTAAGACCTTTGTCATTATCAATGCCCTATGTTAGCTTCTCAACTTATAAAGGAGAGGTTGTAGCGGCTTTTTTTGATAACCTGTTGCCTGATAGTACAGAAATCAGGAAGAGAGTTCAGTCAAGGTTTGGTACAGCGTCAATTTCTCCCTTTGATCTGTTGAATGAGATAGGTCGGGATTGCGTAGGTGCTGTTCAGCTTCTTCCAGTGGATACGAGTCCTGGGAATATCTACAAAGTTGATAGTAAACCAGTTACAGATAAAGATATTGAAAGAATCCTGGTCGGTTTAGTCTCTCCTCGTGTTTTTAACCAGGATCTCAATGACTTCAGGATATCCGTTGCCGGGGCTCAGGAAAAAACAGCTTTTCTATGGGATCATGGATGGAATATTCCTCTTGGAACAACTCCCTCAACACATATTTTTAAACTTCCGATAGGTATAATTGGAACAGGTTTGATCGATTTAAGCACATCAGTAGAGAATGAATGGTTATGTTTACATATAATGCAGAGGTTTGGTGTCGAAACAGCAGAGACTGAAATTGCAGAGTTTGGAAAACAAAAAGTATTGATAGTTAAAAGATTTGACAGAAAACAAGCAGTCCGTGGTAACTGGATAATTAGATTACCCCAGGAGGATATGTGCCAGGCAACGGGAACTCCTGGTGGTTATAAATACGAATCTGACGGTGGACCGGGAATAAGAAAAATAATGGATTTACTATTAGGGTCAAGTCAATCTGTAACAGACAGAATTACTTTCTTCAAGATACAGGTACTTTTTTGGATGCTTGGAGCTATTGATGGCCATGCCAAAAATTTTAGCATATTTCTTGAACCCCAGGGTCGGTTTAGGTTGACTCCTGTTTATGATGTAATGTCAGTGTATCCTGTAATGGGCAGGGGGCAAAATAAAATTCCAAAAGAAAAAGTAAAAATGGCCATGGCTGTTCAGGGGGAAAATCGTCATTATAAATGGAATAATATCTCTTTTGATCATTGGATAAAAACAGCAAAACTCTGTGGTCTTGATAGTTCAACAGCAGAAACTGTTATATCAGAATTAGTGAAAAATACCTCAAAAGTTATTTCAAATATATCAACTGAATTACCCTCTAATTTCCCTTCATCTGTAAGTAATAGTATTTTAAGAGGCTTGAACCAAACTTCAAAACAACTTAAAAAAGGATAATCTTAAATAAAAACTCTTTTCCCATTATTACAATTTTGTGTTGTCTATTGAATTGGTCTGTTTTTGGCTATTTTGCGCCAGTTACCGGCTCTTAGGTTAGTTAGAAGCTACCTTTAAATAAAAAATGTGATATAGCGCAAAAAGCTTGTATATCCAAACCTGAATATTGACCAATTCCGTAATATTAAGATACTATGACCCCTTATATGGATATATTAATCCTTATGTCAAGAGGAGTTGTTGTGAAGAAAATACTGATTTTATCAATACTGATATTTGCAGTAGTATTTGGTATCAGCGCAGAGGGGAATCCCACTATAGCTATTATGGATGTAGTTGCTACCAATACCAGCGAGGTCAAGTCTCAGGTAATTTATGAATATATTGTAGATGTTGTTAATAGGGCAAACAGGTTTACTCTTGTTGAGCGTTCTGCTCTTCAGGCTGCACTAAAAGAGATGGAAATTTCTTCTTCCGGTATGGTCGATGATAGTACTGCAGCTGCAATTGGTAAGCTTGCAGGTGCCAAATATATTCTTATTGCTAACTTAATTATAGATGATGGTATAACATATCTCTCTGCACGTATTGTTGCAGTAGAAACCGGTCAGGTAAGTGATACTGCCATGCTCCAGAAAGAGGATGATGAATATATAGCTTCTCTTGCAAA
>JAOZPU010000264.1 GCA_029932585.1 Spirochaetia bacterium
GCCATATTTTCCAAAAAGGTGGTGAAGCCCCTCATTCCACTCCAAAAACATAATCTTCTGAAAGAAAAGATAAACTGTTTTATAGAAAACTTGTATAAACAGGGACGGAGGAACAAAAAAAATTGATCAATGAATACGAGATTTCCAGTATTCTGGCGACTGTTAGCAACAGCAGCAATAATTATTTTTTTTCCACGTATGAAGTACGGGATATAGGAAGGGAAAGCCGGGCCATTTACATGTCTATATCCTCCAGATCTACCTCCAGAGCAGATGACATTCAAAAAAGAAACATACTACTGCCAACCAGCAAATGTCAAAAGCGATTCAAGAAGTGTCCAAAACATGTTCAGGCTGCTTTTGATGGGCTGTTGGAAGAATTGGAGGAAAAAGGACCTATTCTTCCAGAAAGACCGTAGAGATAGAGATAGAGATAGAGATATGGGGACGGAGGAACCTTTTAAAGATCGTTCTGTGTATTTTGGATCCGGGGAATAGGGGCGCCTTTAGTGGGTTTGAACCTTCTTTTTCACTTAAAATAATACCAATAAATACAACTGTATGTAATCATATCTTGACTAATATCTCCATGGTGCTTATTTTTAATTCCAATAGTAGGCTTTTGCAATAGTTATGGTGACAGCTTGTTTTTTGCTATTTTGCGCCAAGTAGTAGTCCTTCTATTATAGAAAGCGCAAAAAGTTCAATAGGGAGATTAGAGATAAACTATGAATGAACGAACAATATATCTGGATAATAATGCCACAACTCCACTTCATCCTGAAGTGATAAAAGAACTAACAAATAGTTTTAATATTTATGGAAACCCTTCAAGTATGCATTTTTTCGGTAGAGAAGCAATTGATAGAGTTGACTGGGCAAGAGATAAGATTGCCGGACTTATAAATGCAGATAAAGATGAGATTATTTTTACTGCCGGAGGATCAGAATCTAATAATATGGTTTTGAAACAATTTCTAAAAACTTCTGCTTCTAAGGACAGAAATAAACTAATTACTTCTGTCATTGAGCATCCCAGTGTTCTTGAAACAGTCAGGGAACTGGGTAAAGAGGGGATGGAAGCAGTATTTGTAGGTGTTGATAGAAAAGGCCGTGTTAATATTGATGAGCTTGAAAAAGTAGTTGATGACAAAACAGCTCTTGTTTCTATTATGCTTGCAAATAATGAAATAGGAACAATTGAAGATATTAGAAAAATAGCTGCCATCGCTCATAAACATGGGGCTTTAATGCATACAGATGCAGTTCAGGCTCTTGGAAAAATAAAGGTTGATGTAGATAACCTGGGAGTAGATTTCTTAAGTTTTTCCGGCCATAAATTCTATGGACCCAAAGGGGTCGGTGGGCTTTATATTAAAAAAGGATTAAAAATATCCTCTTTTATTCATGGAGGACATCAGGAAAAAGGTCTTCGTGCAGGTACTATAAATGGCCCGGGAATTGCTGGTGTTGGTAAGGCTGCAGAAATAGCTGTTCTTGAGCTGGAAGCAGAGAGCCTTAGACTGATAAAAATGAGAGACAGACTGGAAGCCGGGCTCCTGACGGCTATTCCTGATATTTACATCAATGGAGATACTGATAATCGTTTGCCGGGGACTTTAAATATTTCATTTCCAGGAGCCGAGGGGGAATCGATACTCTTGTATCTTGACCTTGAAGGTGTTGCTGTTTCTACAGGATCAGCCTGTGCTACAGGTTCTCTTGAACCTTCTCATGTTCTTATTGCAACTGGTGTGGATATTGAGAATGCTCATGGGTCTATAAGATTTAGTTTTGGTAGATTTAATGTAGAAGAAGATGTTGATTATGTGTTATCCATATTGCCGGGGATAATTGAAAAAATTAGAAGTATGTCAACATTTAGTAAAAAAGGAGCAGAATAATGGGTGGACCTGATTGGGTGTACACAGAAACAGTTAAAGATCATTTTATAAATCCACGGAATATATTAACAGATGAAGTAGAATTCGATGCTGACGGAAGTGGTACAGTTGGAAGTATGGCTTGTGGTGATGAAATGCTGGTGGCGATAAAGGTTGAAAATGATATAATTACAGACTGTAAGTGGAAAACTTATGGTTGTGCCAGTGCTATTGCCAGTACTTCAATGCTTTCTGTTTTTGTAAAAGGAATGACACTTTCAGCTGGATATAAAATAACACCTGCAGATATTACAGATCAGTTAGGAGGACTTCCTAATCACAAATTCCATTGTTCAGTGCTGGGGGACAGAGCATTAAGAACTGCTATTGATAATTATTTGGAAAAACAGGGCAGAGATAATCCTTTTAAGGGTAATACTGCTGTTATTATATGTGAATGTAAAGAAGTTACAGATCAGGATATTGAAGACCAGGTTAAACGGGGAGTTACTACTTACGAAGAACTTCAGGAAAAGACAGAAATAGGTACTGTCTGTGGTAAATGTAAAGATAAAACTCTTGAACTTCTTCATGAGTATAATCATCTGTATGGCGGTAGTCATGGTTAGGGGGGTGAAAAATTATGTCTGATTTTCCAGGTATAAATATTGGTACAGATTTGGATGAAGGGGTTGATACTAAACCCAGAGAACCTGAATTGTACAAAGTTATCCTTCTTAATGATCACTATACTACAATGGATTTTGTTGTGGATGTAATAATGACTATTTTTCATAAATCTGCCGGGGAAGCAACTAAAATAATGATGGATGTCCATAAAAAAGGTCAGGGTATTGTTGGTACTTATCCTCTTGATATTGCCAGTACAAAGGTATGGCAGGTTCAGGAGAAAGCCCGTGAAAAAGATTTTCCTTTGGAGTGTATTCTTGAAAATATCTGATGAAGTTCAAAATGCTTTGAATGCAGCATATCTTGAGGCCAAAGAGAGAAAACATGAATACCTTACCCCGGAGCATATTCTTCATATAACTCTATTTTTTGAAGATATAAAAAAAATTTTTAATGAGTGTCAGGTTGATATTGAAAGTGTAAAAAAAGATATAGATTCCTATCTCTCAAAGATGGT
>JAOZPU010000265.1 GCA_029932585.1 Spirochaetia bacterium
CCGCCGATAATGTTTACACCGGCTTTAATCCACAGGGGATTCTGACCTGCCATCTCTTCTGGTGTAGCAGGAAAAACAGACTCGCCATTTATAAGCTCTGGTAAACCGGCATTTGCCTGAATTATTATAGGAATTTCAGGGAGAACCTTTCGAATTTCTTCTATAATTTGATTCATTCCTTCATATCCCTTTCCACAGTTTGCTCCAACTATATCGGCTCCGGCATTAACTGCCGCAACAGCTGCTTCCGAAGGTGTAACGCCCATCATGGTGCGAAAATCTCCCTGCACTGTAGGTTCGTAGGTGAGGGTACATATAATTTCCAGGTTTGTATTTTCTTTTACAGCTTTAACCGCGGCAACGGCTTCGTCTATTGCACTCATAGTTTCAATTACAATTGCATCGGCACCACCTGCTTCAAGGGCAATTACCTGCTCTTTAAAAACTTTGTAGAAGTCATCTTCTGTTACATCACCCATTACAGTCATTTTACCTGTTGGCCCAACAGAGGCTATGACCCAGTTTTCGTCTCCTGCAGCTTTTCTGGAGATCTCTACACCTGCTTTGTTTAATTCAAATAATTTATCTGCAAGTCCATAGTGTTCCAGCTTATAACGGTTTCCTCCGAAGGTATTTGTTTCAATTAAATTAGAACCAGCTCTAATATACGATTCTGCTACCTCAAGAACCAGATCAGGATGTTCAATATTCCATAGTTCAGGGCATTCTCCACCTTGTAATCCTCTGGACTGCAGGGCTGTTCCCCATGCTCCGTCTGCAACAAGTATTTTTCCACTCTTAAGTGTCTCTGTTATTTTTTGTCTGTTCATGTTTACTCCTGATTTTAGATAGTATAGCAAAAATACTTATAATGATCAGTAATATCTATTAGTAATTTTTAAATTACCAGGTAAGTCTTGTTATACCCTCAATATAATCAAAATGGGAATCTCTACTAAGAATAGGGATATTATATTCCCTGGCAAGAGCTGCAATCCATATGTCATTTTCAGGTATTGGAGTACCATTATTTTTTAGTTCCCATCGTATATCTGCATAATGAGAGGCCGTTTTAGATCCTGTAATCAGTTCCTGAATCGTGTTCATAAAGTTTGATAGAAGTATTACAAGCTCTTTTGCTTTTGTAGAGGCTTTTATACCAAATTGATATTCTCCAAGGACTATTACTGGTACATATAAATGATTGGCATTTTCTAAATGTACCTTAATGGTATCATTTTTATTGAAGATATCAGAAATGGCATTTGTATCCAGAATCATTTCCATTCCTCTGGATTGATTTTTTCGAATTCCGATTCAATGATACTATCCAGTTGTTTTAATTCGTTTTCTATACTTTCCCCTTTTCCATAAAACTCCATCCAGGGTTTTTGGGGGATATTTGTTTCTGCAGTGCTAAGTTTTTCAGAAATTGCCTGTCTAAAGAGTTCTTTTAAAGGTAAGCTGTGTATGGCTGCATATATTTTTGCTTGTTTATAAAGATTGTCCGGTAACTCGAAAGTTGTTTTCATGTAATCATATTTACGGGAATATGGGTTTATGTCAATATGGTTACATGGAAACTTAAGAAATAATTTCTCTAACTTTCTCGGCTACAGTTACAGCAAATTTCTCATGTTCTTTTTCTTCCCAATGAATTCCATCGACAGGACTGGATGAAATTATCGTTGAAGCATCAAGAAAAGGAATTTTAAACTCTTCTGCCTTTTCTTTGTAAAATTTACTGAACCCCATCGATTTTTCCACAGAGTTTCTAAATGAACAACCAGAATTAGGTGATTCCACAACTAAGGGTGGTGCAATAAAAAGTATTTGAGGTGGATTATTATTTATTCCCGAACCATTACGTAATGTGTAATTAATCAGGTTCCCTGCAGATTTTGCAATTTCTTCAGCACAGAGGTTAAATCTTTCTTTTAGATCATTTGTTCCAAGCATAATAATTATTAAATCAAGTGGTTTGTGTACCTCAAGGATTGTCTGAAGATGTCTTAATCCATTTTTATCTCCTTCAACAGGATCTTCAAAAGCAGTGGTTCTTCCATTTAATCCTTCCGGAATTATAAAGTAATCTGATCCAAGTTTTTTTTGCAGAATCGATGTCCATCGTTTTTCAAATGGGTATCGTCCGGAAGTTGAGGGGGAATATCCCCATGTATTTGAATCGCCGAAGCATACTATAGTTTTCATATTGTTTCCTTTGTAAGAATCTATAAAAATATACATCCTATTTCCATGTAGAATATTATCTTCAATTTTGATAATAAGAAAGTACAAAAACTTACTATATATTACTATTTAGATGATTTTTCAAATAGTATAATTGCAGACATCAATACTATGAAAGTGATTGTAGGAGATAATATGGCAGTAGTGGAAGTAAATGTAGACCCGGGTATATGCGGACTTAAGAGTAAAATTACAGTAGAAGCCCCCGATATGATGTCGGCTAAGGTCTCAATAGAGTCTGATTGCCCTGATATAAGAAAAATAGGTGAGAATATTCAGGAGATAGACCCTATGAAAGATGTTTTTGCTAAACTTGGGGATTCTACTGTGTATCAACTAGGAAAGGAATTCTGTAAACATGGAACCTGTCCTGTGCCAGGGGCTATTCTTAAAGGTGTTGAAGCAGCCTGCGGACTGGCGTTGCCAAAAGATGTGCATGTGGAGATACTTAAAAAAGATTGATGCATTGTGTTATACTCTAAGACAGCAAGAACGGAGAAAAGATGCTTGATTTTGTATCTAAAGGACGAATTACCTCCCCAGTTGAAATAACCTTTCAAAGTGTAGGGGATTATCCATACCACTGGCATGACTGTCTCGAGATAATTTTTGTATTAAAAGGAACTATACAAATATTCGCAGGGACAGATAATATTATTCTTAATACAGGTGATATTGAAATAATTAATTTTAATGAGATTCACCGTATAGTTGGGAAAATTGGCAATATTGTCCTTTCATTAAAAATACAGGCAGAGTTTGCACAGG
>JAOZPU010000266.1 GCA_029932585.1 Spirochaetia bacterium
CTGAGAATCAGTTGACAAATTAACTTCTTTTCTGAACCATACAATTCCATCCAAACCTTCTAATCCGGCATCCTCCCAGGTTTGTGGCAAGATCATAGTATCCCAGGATTTTGTATCCAGATCTGTCGTAGCCCAGTGTTTCGCAGCATTTTTAAGTCCACGATCTTTTTCCTGGATTTCTTTAATCCGTTTTTTCCAAATCGACTCAAATATATTCAAGAGCGTCATATTTTGATCATCCGCACGAAATTCATTCTGCAGTTCTTTAAGCTGATCAATCGTCTTCTTAAACTCCGGTATCGAATCCAGAGATTGTGCACTCATCCAGGCTTCAATTTCAGTACCTCCCCAGGAGCTGTGAATAAGCCCAACCGGTACCTTGAGATTTTTATGAATTTCTCTTCCGAAAAAATAGGCTGTCGATGAAAAAAGCGGGATATTCTCCGGTGTGCATACTTTCCAACGTTCCGCTGGGACCTCTGTAATTGGATCAATACTCATTGCACGCTTAACCTGAAACAGCCTTATATCATTGTAGTTCGCCTTTGCGATTTCCGTTTCATAATTTAGTACTTTTCCCCAGCCAGCAAGGGGCATTTCCATGTTAGATTGGCCGGAGCCGATCCAAACCTCACCTACAAGAACATCGTAAAAATGAATCGTTTCCTGACCTGCAATAATTAGTTCAAATGGGCCTCCGGCTTTTATCGGATCAAGGACAGCTTTCCATTTACCCATTTTATCAACAATTGTTTGTATTTCCTGATCATGCATTATCACGGTTACTTGTCCGCCGGGTTGTGCCGTACCCCAGATAGGGATATTTATTTCTTGCTGTAACACCATGTGATCAGAAAAAATGGCTGGCAAATTGATATTCCTCGCCGGTTGAGGCGATTGACAGGCAAAAACAAAAAAAAGTATATAAAATAAAACATAGCCACGCCTTAATATGAGCCTCATTCTTGGACTCCTTCATTTTTCTCTAATATGGATTTTCCACAATCTGCTTTTCCAAAAAATTACAATTCTATGTAATCTAACCTCAACTTATATTCCAGTTTAGGTTTAGAAGATTTAATTGATTTGCAGATAACTTTAAATCCAGTTTTTCTAGTTATTTGCTTTGGTCTGTTCAAATTGTTCAATGTCAAATAAATACAGACCACAACCAACTCCCGCATCTGAACTGGCTATCGATGCCTGGAAGATAAAAAATTTACCATCATCCCGGACAACTGGATTACTTGATCTATATCCTTTTATGTCGCTAAAAAAAACAAGCCTTTCATAATCTACTGAAGTTGTATCAAGCTTTAATTTATACACCTCAATCGTGCTGCTGCGTTTTGTCGGACGATGCCTGTCACATTCTGTAAGTGTGTATTCTCCATCCGGAAAAATACCTTCAGGTTCATCGTACGTAGACCTGGATTTGGAATAATTGATTAACTCCCCGGTTTTAATATTAAAACCGAAAACTTCACTTTTAAAATAATCATTCCCGTTCCGATATTGTGAAAAAATCAATTCCTCTTCGTATGGGGGCCGCCAGTTTTGTGTTTCAATTATAAAATCATATTCCACACTATCAACTGTACCCATATCCTTGACATCCAATAAGGCCCTCTTATTGATAATTTGTGGTTTCCCATTAGTATAAGAAAGCTCTCCCATGTGAATTTGTCTTTGTCCGGGCAGTGTCCAGGCAATTTTCATAGTCTTTCTTGAAACAGCCGGACCTTCACAGAGTTCTACTCCTTCGATATTTTGCGGAGGATTCTTGAAGTTTTTGTCCAAAACCTGGAAATACATTTGTTGCCTTTTAGGCCCAATGCCTAACAACAAATCACCATTTGACAAAATAAACACTCTATAGTAACCATGACCTTCAGGGCGGTCTTCCGATTTTGTAATTTGTCGGGTCTTTTTTGTAGCTACATCTACAGCCCAAACATCACCACCGGCTTTATCTACAAAATAAACTTGTTTACCATCTAGGGACCATTCGCTACGCTGACCGAAATTGGTTAGAGGGGTAATATATGTTGGTAATTTGTCACTGGGGAAACACCCTTCAATTCCAGGCTCATTATTGGAACACGCGAAAACTAAACTCAGAAGAGAGATGTAAAGTACGTTAATAATTTTCATGATTTCTCCTTAAAATATATGTTTTCAATACAAAATATTTCACTAATAATTGATATTCCAATTAAATTTGTGAATAGAGCCAATTAAAAAGCAGTGAATCTGGATAGACACCGTCCCATGTATTTTGCCTACCGGGAATATTTAATTTATTAATAAAAAGTTTGACACGCTGTCTGCAATCTGTATCCCTGTTAAATTATATTTTTGTTCTAAATCCTTATAGGGACCAGAGCAACCATATGTGTCAATAGTAATTTTAAGTTGTGGAATATTAAAATACTCTTTCCATCCAAAAGATATTCCTGCCTCAACCACTACTGTAGCCTCAACTGAATCGGGAATTAACTTTCTTCTATATTCATCACTTTGAGCCTCAAATAACTCTTTACAAGGTACTGATATTACACGAGTTGGTATATCTTGTTTGTTCAGAATTTCCATTGCAGTAATTGCCGAATTAACTTCTGACCCACTTGCAATTAGAACCACTTGAGGATTTTTAATTTTCTCTCCTTTAATGGTATACCCACCAAGACTAATATCTTCATTCTGAAAATCATTTTCTCGTTTTATTGGACCGATATTTTGCCGTGTTAACAATAATGCTGAAGGTCCATTTTTCTTTCTGATAGCTATTGACCAACATAAAGAGGTCTCAAGTGCATCTGCAGGTCTTAAAACTTGTAGATTAGGAATAATTCTTAAAGAAGCTAAATGTTCAATCGGTTGGTGAGTTGGCCCATCTTCGCCAACAAAAATACTGTCATGAGTAAAAATAAAAATGTTTTATATTTTCATTATAGCAGCCAAACGAATAGCTGGTCTCATATAATCTGAAAAAACAT
>JAOZPU010000267.1 GCA_029932585.1 Spirochaetia bacterium
CCATTTTGTTGAAATCTATCTCTACTGAGTTCATTCTTTTTATATATCTCCTTTTATTATACGCTTTCCCAAGAGTATTATATGTCTCAACTCGTTCTCAGTTTTTGATTTAAATAGATTCTTCTTCGCTTTCTTCTTCATTTGACATTAGAAACATAAGCTCTTCCTGGCTTATTTGATCACTATCACGAAGATCTTCATTGTTTTTTGAAAGAATGTCCTCTATTTCATTGTACTCATACTGTTGTTCATAGACAGCTTCTTTTAATCTTGGTAAAAAATCACCAAAATCTAAAGATCTTCCAGTACTATTATTTATAATACCTTCCACAAGTTCGATAAATATATTTTTTGTTTTATAAAGATGTCGTAAATACTGGTCTTTTTCCAATTGGAGGGTAGAGTCTTTCAATTCATTAAATAGAGTTGAGAGTTTGCTTTCAGAAAAAAGAAGATCTGATTTAACTTTTTCTAAATAATAATTATTATCTATATCTGTCATAAGACTTCTTTTTATATGTCTTAGAAGATCATTCAGCATAAAAATGTTTGCTTCGTAATGAATATACTGTGTCATGCTTACTTTTCGGTAATAAACAGCTCTTACTTAAGGTTGTGGTTTTTTAAATGAATCTAAGTGGTGTCTTGACACTGTTAGTTCCCATTGGTATATTACCCTTGGTTTTATCTTGGTGGCGTAGCTCAGTTGGTAGAGCAATCGGCTCATATCCGGTTTGTCAGGGGTTCAAGTCCCTTCGCCACTACTAATTACAAAAAGTATAATTTTATTCGATCTAAATCATCATGGGGTTGTTGTGGACAGATCAGTTAAAGATCGACAATACTGGAAATTTTCCGCCTATGGGTTTTTAAAGAATCTTCGGTTTTTTGATCCCTTTATTGTCCTTTTTTTTCTTGATACCGGATTATCCTTTCTTGAAATTGGATTACTCATATCTTTTAGAGAAATTATAGTTAATATCTTTGAGCTTCCTTCTGGTATAATTGCAGATTCACTGGGAAGAAGAAAGAGTATGATTCTTTCTTTTGGTGCATATATTATCTCTTTTGTAATTTTCTTTTTTTCACATTATTTTATGATACACCTGTTAGCAATGTTTTTCTTTGGAATAGGGGAAGCTTTCAGGAGTGGTACTCATAAAGCGATGATTCTGGAATATATGCGAAGGAAGAAAATTCTGCATATGAAAATCCAGTATTATGGTCATACCCGAAGCTGGTCTCAGATGGGTTCTGCTGTATCTGCTGTAATTGCAGGGCTCATAGTTTTTTTCAGTCCTGGATACAGATATGTTTTTGTTTTTTCAATAATTCCTTATTTAGCAGAATTAATTCTAATATGGAGCTATCCCAAAGAATTAGATTTTTCTCCGGGGCTAAATGATTTTGAAGATTTAGAAAAAATTAACTTTAAACTGAGAATAAAAAATACCTTTATGGAACTTGCTATCATGATGAAAGAAAAGGCAACCCGCAGGGCTTTAATTAACTCAAGTTCATTTGATGCAGTATTCAGAGCTATAAAAGATTATCTTCAACCTGTTCTTCTTGCTCTTGTTATTGGTCTTCCTGTTCTGTTGAATTTTAAGGAAGATGAAAAACTATCCATATTATCTTCAGTTGTTTATTTTATTCTATATTTGTTCACTTCCTTCGCTTCTAAAAATTCAGTTCTGTTTGCAAAACAATTTCGGTCAAATGAAAGAGGACTTAATTTTAGTTACATATCTGGTATTGTTCTTATACTTGCTATTGGATTTTTTCTGTACTCAGGGTTTAATTTTCTTCCTGTTTTATTTTTTATCATCTTTTATGTATTACAAAATATTCGAAGACCAATTGTAATATCTGTGTTGAGTAACAGAATACCTTCCTCTGCCATGGCTTCAGGTCTTTCTGTTGAATCTCAGGCAAAAACACTGTTGGTTGCCATTATTGCCCCTGTTCTTGGATTTACTATTGATATATTTGGATTGGGGTTAACTTTTATTTTCGTTTCACTTGTTCTTTCTCTTTTTTATCCTCTTATAAGATTAAAAGAGATGTAGTATAATATTACAGGAGAGATTATGGTATTTTTTTTAATTAAAAAGGTTTTTTTTGATACCTGGGATAATTTGATTGTAATTGTTTTATTTAATATAGGTTTTGCAGCAATTATTGCAGGAACCTCGTATATTGCTTTTTTGTTTGAACCTGCTGGTTTTGGATATTTTACCACTGTTATTATTGGTGTTTTTATATTTAATTTATATCTTGGGGGAGTTTCCGGATATACAGCTGATCTTGTTGAGCATAAATCTACAGAATTAAAATCTTTTCCCATATATATAAAAAAGATATGGAAATCAACTACTGTAATATCTGCAATTAGTATTTTTCAAATTGCAGCAATTATTGTTGGGTTCCCTTTCTATTTTCAAATAGGAGGTCTGCCAGGACTTGTTGGCCTTGTAACACTCTTTTGGATATCTGTTTTGTGGTGGATGTCAGTTCAATATTTTTTTCCAGTTTCCTGTCAAATTGAAAGTAGTATAAAAAAGCAAATAAAAAAATCTTTTATACTGCTTCTGGATAATACCTTTTTTTCAATATTTTTAGGTTTTTATTCAATTATTTTGTTAGGAATTTCCTTTTTTACTGCTCTTCTAATACCAGGTATTACAACTATACTACTCGCACATCAGGCTGCTTTAAAGTTAAGATTGTATAAATACGATTATTTGGAAGAAAATCCTGAAGCGAAACGAAATAAAATACCATGGACAGAATTACTATATGAAGAAAAAGAAAAAATTGGAACCAGAACTATCAAAGGAATGATATTTCCCTGGAAAGAATAAAAACAATCGAAATACAGTAGGGGCGAACAAAATACAGTAGGGGCGATTCATGAATCGCCCCTACTGTATTTCCCCTAACACCATCTTTAAATCTCTAATTTGTGAAACCAGTTTTTT
>JAOZPU010000268.1:0-1194 GCA_029932585.1 Spirochaetia bacterium
CCTATTAAAGCAGCAAGGTAGGTTACTCCCAGAATCCTGTACTGCATGACTGCATACCAAAGTACTTTTTCAACATTGGTAAATGGTTTAAATATCCATGGAGCAAAAACAACCATTATTCCAGTAAGAATCCCTACAGTAATTAAGCCCAGAAGCCATGCTTCATTCATGGTTTTTCTTATTCTTTCAAAATTACCACGTCCTGAATTTTGTCCGACAATTGTAACTACAGCAGCACCAAGAGCAAATGCAGGCATTAGCATTATCTGCTCAAATCGGCCGCAAAGTGCGAAGGCTGTAAGGGCTAATTCGTCAATATCGATTACAATCCTATTAAATATAAAGAAACTAAGTGACATTATAATTAATGCAAATGACTGAGGAAGCCCAATTACCATTATATTTTTCATTGTTTTAATTTTAATGTTTGAAATTGACCAGTCAATTTTTATAGATGACTTGTTTCGTACAAATACTGTAACTATATAGATCATTGCTGCAGCCTGGGCAATTACAGTTGCAAGTGCGGCACCACGAACATCCATATTTAACAAAAAGATAAAGATTGGGTCAAGAATAATGTTCAAAACAGTACCAATAATCATTGAGTTCATTACATACTTCATAAGTCCTTCACCCTGTAGTATTCCGCTGAATATAACAGAAAGAAAAATTATTGGGCCTGCAGGGATAATGAATTTAAAATATTCCAGTCCGTGGGTATAATAATCACCTTTGGCTCCAAGGGCGATGAGAATCTGTGATGAAAACGGGAGGGTTATTCCAAGTGCAAATATTGATACTAAAAAGCCTATCAACATTCCAGATTCTGCAGTTGTGCTTAAAATTTTTGAATTATTATCTCCTATTGCACGGGCAACAAGTGAGCTTACTCCCACCTGTAATCCATTACCGAGTGCCATGAAGAAAAATATTAAAGGGAAAACAATAGCTGTTCCTCCCATGTAGGATGGGTCTGTGAGATCTATTCTGGCAACCCAGAATGTGTCTGTAACATTATATATTACCTGTACAATCATACCGAGGAAAATAGGCAGAGATAGTTTAATAAGGACAGGCCGTATGGGTCCTTCGAAAATTCCCGGAATTGAATTTAAATCGCTATTATTATTCATTTTGACAGCATCTATTTTTTATAATTAAATATCAAGGAGGTTAGTGATTTTTATTATG
>JAOZPU010000268.1:1294-2977 GCA_029932585.1 Spirochaetia bacterium
TTTTCGGATATACTTTGAATCCTGAACCGGGCTTTAATCTAACTACAGAACTTAAAAATGTATCCAACAGCAGAAAAGTTGATGGGGCGGTTTTAAATGGTGATGGGGATGCCGTTGCCGTTATCGAATTAAAATCTACAACTACAACGGATCTGGATTTCATTGAAACCCAGGCTTTCGGTTATAAAAATCATCAGCCTAAATGCGTTTATGTTATAACTTCCAATGATTCTTTTCTATGTTTTTGTATGGAAAAGAGTAGTGTATTGGAAAATCAATATATTGTAGAACCATCCAAAAATAATAAAAAAAATGAAGTACAGGGTGTACTGTCAAAAACAGAATGTAGAAATGAATTCTGGAAGGCAAAAGAGATAAAGTTATCTGATGTCCAAAATTTTCATTCTTTACTTCAAAATTGGTATAAGATGTACCCAGGGATGAAAACAGGTGTTACACTATACCTAAAGACCCAAAAAAAAGCTTCAAATATTGATCAGGTATTTATTGATTTCATTATTGCCTTTGAAAGAATACATAAAAAACTTAACGGTAAAATACTTGTAGGAAAAAGTGAATCAGAACTTAAAAAAAGAATAGAAATGTGTCTTTCTTAATACGCAAATTATTTTCATGATAATAAAAGTATTATAAATGTTGATGATGCGGAGAGTATTGCCATATTTGCTATGAAAATAAAATGTAAACGGAATGATTATGCGCATGGTGACAGTAGGTTTTGGGGAGATGATTTTAATTTCTATAAAAATTCACTTATCTTGAAAAAGATGTGTAAGGTAGAAATACTTGATAAAGTTTTTCAGTTAGATTCAGCAAAATTAAAACTATATATATAGCCAAAGGAGTAGGAATATACATATGACTGAAAATCAAAACTTAACCAACCAGAAAGAATACAAATCCCTTATCTTAAACCTGACAAAGAGGATCAAAACGGCTAGGCAGAAAGCTGTACTCTCTGCAAACTATGAATTAATACTACTCCATTGGCAAATAGGACGGGAAATACTTTTACAACAGAAAAAACAGAGTTGGGGATCTAAGGTTGTTGGACAGGTTGCTAAGGATTTGAAAAAGAACTTACCGGAAATGAAAGGATTTTCCCGATCTAATCTTATGTATATGCGTTCTTTTGCAAAAGGCTGGCCGGAATTTGAGTCTGATACAATTGTCCAACAGCTTGTTGGACAATTACCATGGGGCCATAATGTGGTTTTATTAAACAAATTGAAAGATAAAGAAGCAAGATTGTTTTATGCACACAAAACCATTGAAAATGGATGGTCTAGAGATATCCTTGTGATTCAGGTAGAAAATAAACTAATAGAACGGGAAGGCCAATCTACAACAAATTTTAAACAGCTAATGCTGAAAGAAGAGTCAGAAATGACGCAGCAGACATTAAAAGATCCTTATATTTTTGATTTTTTTACACTTCATGATGATGCCGTAGAAAGAGATGTCGAAAACGCTCTTGTTAAGCATATCAGCGATTTTCTCCTGGAATTAGGAGAGGGATAAATAATGACCTTAAGCACCAGCCTAAAAGGCAGACTAAAAACAAAAACCTCTCAAAATCGCATGCACAATTCTCTTTGTATAAATCCTTTCAGACACTTGATACTGAGTATAAAAAATCCCTTATCCTTGAATGTATTACCG
>JAOZPU010000269.1 GCA_029932585.1 Spirochaetia bacterium
ATATAGAATAAATAATAACAATTTTTTTCATTCTCCCTCCAAATCAGTTTCTCTCGTAAGTACCTCGATTATTACAAATTTACCAATATAAATAATTTAATTTCTATAATCAATGTTTTTTACTTTAATTCAATACGCTTAATTCAATACGCAAAACCCTACTTTGAACTAAGAATCTGACAAACCTCATCTATCTGATCAGAAAATTCATCTATCATTTTATCAGCAGAACAAGAAAGTCTTTTAATGTTTGTATTGCTTGTATCATCCATAGAACGAGTTGCTCCGGAAAGTACTGTGTTTAAGCGTATATAATGGACATTATCAAGGCGTTTTAGCTGATGATTTACAGCTTCACTTTGACCGGATGACATCATAGCCCCAATTGGGAATCCTTTTATAGGATTTATCCATTCCATGTATCCCCAGGAATGAACTTCTTTATATGGATATCCATGTTTGGAATTACCAGTACCTAAAGATAGAATTAGGAATTCCGTCTCTTTAGGGAAAATTTTCGAAGCCTCAACATACGCAAGCCCGGAGGGATTGTTAGCAAATACAGCACCATCAACTAATGAGAATTTTAGCTGTTTTTTTCCTACCGGGCTAATTTGTGCCGGAGGAAAGTAAGTTGGAGCTGCCCCGGATGCCCTGGCAACATCTCTCATATAATAATTATAATCATTAACCCAGTCCCCGATCTGAGGTCTGCGTTTCATACAATGAGGTTCCATTGCTTCGGTATCAAAACTGGTAATAAGAAGATTAGTTTCTGCATCCTTTAGAGTATTATCACCAAAAAATTCCGATAATAGTTTCTCAAATGAAACAGCAGGGTGTTTGAACCGGAAGGCCTGAACAGCAGTTTGAACAGCATTTAAGTGCCTGGGAGGGAAAATATCTATCCCCCTTGTTTTATATATATCAACAATTTCTGAGGCAGAAAATTTATCACCACCAGCAGGATTTTTAAGAGAAAGCCCAAGAGCTATAAGAGCTCCTGTTGATGTTCCGGCAATAAGATCAAAGAGATCAAAAAAACGACGCTTTTCACCTGCAGTATCCAGCCTTTTCCTAATCTCTTCAAGAATCCTTGCAGGAAGAAGTCCTTTCACTCCTCCCCCGTCAATCGAAAGTATAGTTACCAAGTTGTACTCCTTCATAAGCTCTAGAATATCTTAAATATTCTATACAGTATATTCTATTTAATGAACAGCTTATTCTTTTTCCCCAAAATATTTTTTAATTTTTTTATACAGCTGAACATAGCCTATGGAGAATATAAGAAGAACCAGGTATCAACATAAAATCAAGAGCTATTTCAGGGTCATGAATAAAATATTTTACTAATAACAAACCAGGGAAAGAGCATACCACATAAGATTTTTTTTAAGATGTTTTGTCAACATTTGTATTTTATTCATTTTACTGTCCTTAACCAATATTTCATGTATCCTAAAGCCGAATGAAGGTTATATTTATGCAATCATTCCAAAAATCCATCCTGCAAAGGTGGATAATACTACAACCAACAGTACATAGACTGATGTTTTCTTAATTCCAAGTTCTCCATTTATTACCAGCATTGAAGGCAGGGACAAAGAAGGTCCGGCCAGCAACAGTGCAAGAGCAGGGCCCTTTCCCATTCCGGCTCCAATCAAACTTTGAACAATCGGGACTTCTGTGAGGGTAGCAAAATACATAAATGCTCCGGATATTGCTGCACCAAAATTTGAAAGTATTGAGTTACCGCCTACAAGAGATGCAACCCAGGAGGTTGGTATAAGTGCATCATGTCCAGGTCTTCCAAGAAAGAATCCTGCCACAAGAACACCAAAGAAAAGGTAGGGCATTATCTGAAGAGAAAAATCTCTGGTTTCCCTACCCCAATTTAAGATTTCATCTTTCGTAAACCATTTTACCAGTGAATAAAGCAGAACCAGCCCAAAAGCTCCGGTTATCCAGTATTTATACCTGTAAATACTGTCCCAAATTACACTTCCACCCCTGGAGTTCGCCCAGTTTACAAATACAAGAATACCAATCATAGAGGCCATGTAGATGATCATTTTTCTAAGGCCAAGACCCTCATCATCGCCATCATATTTGAACATTCTTGCATCTGCGACGCGTTCTTCATCTTCCTTTTTAAAAATTGCCTCCATTACCATACCAATTATTACAGCAAATACAACTGCACCTATCATTCTGGCAATGCCTATTTTCCATCCAAATATTTTATAGGAAAGAACTATAGCAAGAATATTTATTGCCGGTCCGGAATAAAGAAAAGACACAGCCGGTCCCAAACCTGCTCCCTTTTTGTATATACCTTTAAAAATAGGAAGAACCGTACAGGAACATACCGCAAGAATTGCACCGGATATTGAGGCTACACTGTATGCCACTGCTTTTGGGGCATCCGGTCCAAGATAGCGGATAACAGCCTGTTGATTAAGAAATACTGTAATAGCTCCTGCAATAAACATAGCCGGAACAAGACATAGAAGAACATGCTGTCTGGCATAATCGCTAAGCATTAAAAAGGCTTCCTGTATTGCCCGGGATACACTTATGGAATCAAAAGGAACAAAATATGCAGTTATAAATACTGCCACCATTATTCCAAGAAGGCCATTTGCTGATAATTTTTTAGTTGCCACTCTTATTTTTCCCCTTCTATAATATTTTTTATCTGTTCTTTTCTTAAAACCTTTCCAACAGACTTTACTTCCCCATCAATTGCCAATGCAGGAGTTACTATTACTCCCATTTCCATAATTGTATCGATATCAATTACTTCTTCAATTTCAACCGTAAACGAAAGATCTTTTACAGCTTCCAATGCACTCGCCTTAAGCAGCTTACATTTAGGACAACCTGTTCCTGCTATTTCCACCTTCGCTGCCTTTCTTTTGTTTCCTAACATAGAAACTTTGAAACATTATGTCAAGAGGGTTTTATA
>JAOZPU010000270.1 GCA_029932585.1 Spirochaetia bacterium
CCTCATTTAACGTACCTGCACCAAAAACATCTGTTCGAATATCATCGGGTGTATAGAGTTTAGCATCAAAACTGTTGCTGTTATCAACCTGTTCTACACATATTTCACATTCAGTGTCTGTTTTTATTATTACCTCAGTATCTTTTGATACATGTAGCACATAGGGAGCTTCATCAAAACAGGAATTTCTTGTAACAGTTTTATTATTACCATCCCATATAAAAGTTACAGTACCTTTTATTAATAACCAGGCCCGTTCACGCCCAATTGCCGAATTAGTCTGATCTCCTGATTTCATTTTTAATATACCAAAATCAAGAAGCAGATTACTGTGCTTTCCATGCTGCTCTGTAATTGATGTATACCCATATTCAAAAGAACTTTTCTGCTTAATTATCATATAAACTCCTTCTAAAATTTCAGCATTTCCCCTGTTTCAAAAGATTCCTTACATCTGTAAGCAATTTCAGAGACTCTCGTTCCATCATTTGCTGTAACTTCCGGCTTTCGCCTTTCAACTATACAATCCACAAATTCCTGTATCTCATTAACATAGGAATCTTCAAACCTTTCAAGAAAATTCTCACTGCATTCTCTTCTAACACCAAAGGTATCCAGAATTTCTACATGATTTTTCTGGGGAACAGAAGCTATTCTCAAAATACCCTTTGTTCCAATAATTTCTGTTTCAACATTGTAACCGTGAGGTGCTGTTCTGCCTGCAAAAAGAAAAACCATAGAATCATCTTTAAACTTCATAAGAGCGGAAACATTATCACCGTCATTAAATTCAGCAAACTCTTTATGAGCATAACATCCACCTATGGCATAGACTGTTGCAGGCTCAGAGCCTGTAAACCATCTGGCAAGATCTATATCATGAACGGCCATATCCAGAAACTGCCCACCACTATGCCCGGCATATGCAATAGCTCCGTCTATAAATTTTTCAGGATCCTGGCCGTAGGACCTGAACATAACTATTCGTCCTATCTCACCGGATTCTACCTTCTTTTTTGCATACTGATAAGAAGGGTCAAATCTTCGCATAAAACCAAGCATAAAACTTTATCTGAATACTTACCCACAAAAGCTTCTGCTTCTCTGCATTCCTTTACTGTTGTACCCAGGGGTTTTTCAGAAAACACATGCTTACCGGCTTTTAACGCTGCTGAAATTTGTAACGGATGGAGAGCTGAAGGTGAAACAATTACTATTGCATCCAGTTCTTCCAGTTCCAGCATCTCATCAAAATTTGTAAATCTGTTTTTTACCCCTAACCTGTCAGAAACTTCTTTAAGTTTTTTCTCATCCATATCACACAGTGCAGTTAGTTCTGCACCATTTACACGGTTAGCAATATTTTCTGCGTGTTGTTCGCCAAGTCGTCCCAATCCAACAGACCCAATTTTTAGTTTTTTCATATTTCCCTTCTATTTATCGGGATTAGGAATCATCAAGTCACGTATAATTGCAACCAGCTGAGTATATCCATCAATAAATCCACGAAGTGTTCGTGCGGTTGCTCCGTAACTTTCAAAATCCTCAGGAGATATTCCATATGGGTCATAAGCATTTTTAAAATCTACAAATTTATCAGTAAGCTCTTTAATGATCTTAGGATCTACAGGTTCATCTGTAGTATTTTTAATCTCAACTGAGGAGTTATTATATCGTTTCTGCCATTTATAGGGAATTGTATGAATAATATTTCCACCAATAAGCTGAGACCAGTGAAGCTGATTTCTGTATGCAGCTGCCAGCATCCTTGTTTTAAATCCCTTTTCTCTAAAAAATTTAACTGCTCTTTTCATTGCAGCAACACCCGCAAGATCAAGATAAGCAGGATCGATACTAATATTCTCTTTATCTGCCACAATTTTTAACCAGTCATCAAGTCGGCCAACCATTATTGTACAGACAGGGCTCATTTTTGAAGTATCTTTTCCTTCTTCTTCCCGTCTTTTTAACCCGCGTTCCACAGCTTCACCAACAGCAACAGCCTGGGGTACTGTAAAACATACTGTAGCATTAATATTAACACCTCTATATGTGGCCTCCTCCATAGCTTCTATGCCTGCAGCAGTTGCAGGCATTTTTACCTGTATATTTGGTGCTAGTTTATCAAATTTAACGGCCTGTTCTGCCATACGATCTGCATCACGATAATATTTAGCGTTAGTCTGAATAGAGATTCGCCCCTTCATGCCGTTTTCTCTTTCAAAAACAGGTTTTAGCAATTCAGCTCCCTTTACAGCCATCTCTTCAATAAGCTGCCAGGAAACTTCATCCTCATCAAAAGTGGGATTATCTTTTATTATTTCCAGGATTCGATCTTCCCAAAGATCATATTCTTTTTTTAGAACGTTTAAGACAATAACCGGATTAGTAGTAGCACCTACTGCACCATTTGGTATTGCATATTTTAGTTCAGAAATTGCACAGGAATCATTCCAGTAATCTGTATCTGTAGTTTTTGCCATTTTCTGTAAAAGAGAGTTATATTCTGCCATTTTTTTCCTCCGAAAACTGTATTGTCTGATATTATGATATTCTTAATATACTCACTTGTCAAGAGTATTGTCTGATATTATGATAATATATTGACGATTTGTAAAAAAACCTTTATAATCCGTCATATGGGAATTAAAAAGATCAAAAAAACAACAGTAGTTGAACAGGTTATGGAACAGATTAAAGATCTTATTTCTTCCGGGGCATATAAACCCGGAGATAAAATACCAACAGAGCTTGAACTGGCAGAATCTTTTGGGGTTGGTCGATCTTCAATTCGGGAAGCAATAAAGATTTTTAATTATATGGGAGTTCTTAGTTCCCAGGCTGCGAAGGGAACCTTTGTCGAAGAACGATCAAATATTTCTTCTGAATCTCTTACATGGTCCCTTCTTTTGGGAGAAGATGAACTTAATGAAATGATAGATTTGCGTGGCTCAATAGAAATATGGGC
>JAOZPU010000271.1 GCA_029932585.1 Spirochaetia bacterium
TGGCAACTGCAATTGTTCCTTTAGTAAGATTTTTAAAAGTATAAGTTATGCTAGTACCTGTTATTTTGACATAAGCACCAAGGAACTCTTCATCTCCCCAGTTCTCTTCTGAATCAAATAAACCAATAGCTATCTGACCTTCTGTACCCTCTATTCCTTCTACTGTTATTGTCAATTCATTGTTAGTTTTGTCTTCTGCATAAGCAAAACCAAACATTATCATTAAAACTACAATGCTCATTAAAATTTTCTTCATTTTTTTCTCCTGTAAAATTTATTTATATAATTATTTATCAGTTTCCAGTTTTGGAGTACCATGATAATAGGATTTTTTACCATCCAAAGACTTCCAGTACGAGTTAGCCTGAGACATAAAAACTTCCTGTTCAACACCAGGATCCGCAATTGTTTCCATGTATTCCTTATTTACGGCACCTGTTAAAACAGTATCCCTGCCTGCATTAAAACAGGTTTCTTCAACCCTTTTTTTTCTATCTCTGTATACAGGCTGCTGTAATAGTTCTGCAGCTGGAAGAAAAAACTCTGCCATAAGATTGGTTGTATGAAAATGACTTTCCATATTTCTTACAATTGCACTAATTCCGTCAAAATTCTTATTAACGTTAGGGAAACCGCCAGCAGAAAAAACAACCAGACCATTAGGTTTATCTTCTTCAAACCGGTTTGGATGATGGGTTAATCCATCAGTTTTAACCATATAAGGCTGCATATTCGGGAGCATCCTGTCTATAAAAACCTTAAGTTGTGCAGAAACAGAAAACACATAAAGAGGTGATATATAAATAACTAAATCTGCTTTTCTTGTTTTTTCTATAAGTTCAGGCATATCATCCTTAAAAATACAGACACCAGGTGTTTTGGTCCAGCATGTGTAACAACCGGTACAGTAATTTATGGTTTTATCTTTTAGGGTAACAATTTCAACTTCAGCTCCTGCAGATTCTGCCCCTTCAATAAACTTATTTACCATCATAAGGCTTTTACTGTATTTATCATTTCGCGGAGAAGCATTTACTACAAATATTTTTTTAATAGAATTTGGTTCAAAAGTTTTGTATTCATAAGGAACGTCTCCTGCTTTTTTCTTTTTTTTCCTGCTTTTTTTTGCAGGTTCTGAAGCAGTAAAAAGATCACTTAATTTAAGTAATATTCCAACATCTCCTTCTACAGTATAACGATTATTTATTAATGCATCATCTCCGGAAACATCTCCATTGGAGATATCAAGCCACAATTTACTATCCGAAATAATGGTTGTAGAAGGTTTATCATGTTTACCATAACTATAAGTACATTCATTGTTTGAAATAGTAAGATATCCTTCTATATCCTCTTCACCGTTAAGTTTAAATTGTAAAACAACATCAATACCTTCTGATTTTTTTGTATTAAGGCCAAATGGCATTGCCTCAAACATCTCCTTAACAGTTAGAAAATTATTCTTTCCAGGGGTTCCTTTTCCCATTAAAATACCTGGTAATTTTGCTGTTAATGGAAGACCAATAAGTAATTGTATTGCAATTGGAATAATATTTTGCAGTATTTGCTGAAGAGCATAATCATCAGTATATGTTACCAATGAAAGTACAAAAGCAATTGCAAATATAAGTGCCCAAATATAATTTAATAATAGGTTTATTGATTTAAACTGTGGCATTCCATGTACAACTTCCGGATAATCCTTTTTTGAAAACTCATATGTAAAAGGATCAATTCCTAATAAAGGAGGGAAAAAGGCTGCACAAAAAAGTGAAATATAAAGAGCGGTTATTGCATTGTGAAGAAATAGTAATCCAAGTGGTGGATATACAAATACCGATATAATACCGAGTATTGTTACTGTAGATATTGCAATAGTAAAATATGTTAACATTTTTTTTGTACTTACCAAAATTAAATTAAGTACAATTACTAAAGCAATAACAATTAAAAACATTTTTAAATCATCAGATTTCTTTCCCGATTTTAACATTGCAGCTGCAACTGAGTTCAAAGTAATAATTGCAGCAAAGGGAATTATAGTTGTAATTTTTTTAAATATTTTATTCATTTAGTTTCATCCTTTCTTATAGTTTATTTACAAGCATATCTGTATATGCAGTAATAAATTTATCTTTATCTCCCAACGGAAAATGAGGTACATCAATCAGGATCATTGTTAAACCGTGTATTGCAGCCCAAAGCATTGCAGCAGTAGATTTTGAATCTTTTACTTCCACTACTCCTGCATCTATACAATTTTGAACACCCATTGCCAAAATACCAAATGCCTGTTCATTCATTGTGCCCTTTTTAAGGGTTATTGAACTGTCATTATGATTTAAAACTGATGTTGTCATCATTCTGTAAAAATGTGGATTTGCAGCTCCATGCCTTATATATACACAAAGTCCTTCCTTCAACATTCCAATGGGGTTATCGACATATAATGATTGGTCCAACCCACCAAGAGCTTCGACTAATTGTTCAAATGCATATTCCATTAGACTTGTGGTAAGTTCAGCTTTGTTTTTGAAGTATAGATAAATTGTTGTTGGGGAATAATCTATTTTTTCTCCAATGGCTCTCATAGTAAGATTATCAAGCCCTTTTTCAAAAAGAATTTCTTTTGCTGCTTCCAGAATTTTTTTTCTTAACTCAAGTTTTTCCTGTTCTTTTCGTTCTTTACTACTCATAGATCATCAATCCTTAACGCAAGTTATTTTAATTAACATACGTTAAGTATAATACAATAATTAGAAAAATCAAGGGAAACCTTAGAAAAATATGAAATATTTACTAATTTTAGACAAAACTTGATATTAATATTATTATTTAGAAATAAGAATATTAAAATAAGGTAATGAAAAACTTAAAATGAATATTGAAAAATTAAAAGATTGGATTCAGAATTATGGCAGTGTCAGCTTTGCCAGGTCAGGTGGGCC
>JAOZPU010000272.1 GCA_029932585.1 Spirochaetia bacterium
GTTATTTTCTATAATAAACTCACCCTGTAGTTGAGCAGCAAGAAGGATAATAAGTTTCAGGCCAAATCCTGTCTGCTTTTCAATGTCAAAATTTTGGGGTAATCCAGCTCCATTATCCTGCACTACAAGAGATACGGTGTTTGTATATTTTTTTAAAGAAATATTTAGAACAGGATCAGTGGCATCCTTATAAGCATATTTCATAACATTTGTAATTATCTCATTTACTATAATACCAAGAGGATGGAGTATTTTTACATCAAAAAACAATTCGTCGAATTCTTTATTTACATGTATGGAATTCCCCTTTGGAAAGCTGGAAAGTATCTCCTCAATTAGAGATGAGAAATATACTTCGGCTGAAAGATTTGTATAGTCTGCGGATCTATATAGTTTATCATAAAGCTCTATCATGGTTCTAATACGCATTGAAGAATCTTCCAGGGCTGCCATAGCAATAGGATCATGAACTTCTTCTCTCTGCAGTTTGAGCATACTGTCAAGGGTGCTCATATTGTTTTTTACCCGGTGATGGACTTCTTTAAGGAGTATTTCTTTTTCAGCAAGAAGTTCTTGAATTCTTTCGTTCTCCTGTTTCTGCTTAGTAATATTTCGGTTAATGCTGATTATATTAAATCCCTTTTCAGTTTGAATAATGGAGAAAGTTGATTGGATAAATATTCTTGATTCATCAGGCTTTTGTATTTCTCGAACCGTTACAGCATTGGAATCAAGTTTGCCGGTTTTTAACAAATTATTTATTGACAATTTCATTTTTTGGTATAGTTTTGTGTCCCTGTTTTCTAAAGGCAATAATTTATAATGGAAATCCCATAAATATTCATTAACTACTTCGTTATTGGAAATACCAAAAAGCCTCTCTGATGCTTTATTCCATATGGTAATACGTCCATTTTCATCTGTACCTACGATACTGTCTTCTATGTTTTCGATTAGTAATAGGTATTTTTTTTCACTTTCACGCAAAAAAAATTCCGTCTTCTTTTGATTAGTGATATCCTTTGTTGTTTCTACAGCATAGACTAGTTGATTATTGCTGTCAAAAACAGGGTAAGCATAGGTTTCAAAATACTTTATATTTCCATTAGGTAACGTTAATTGATTTTCATACTTAAAAGGAACTTTTGTTTCAAAAACTTTCTCTACAGTACAATTAGCACATTTTTCTTTACTGTTTTGGTATACTTCATAGCATTTCTTACCTACTATAGATTTCTGTTTTAAGTTTTTTAATTCAAGTAATTTTGAATTAGTAAGAATAATTTCAAAATTTGTATTAACAAGATGTGCTGGATTAGGATTAGAATTGAAAATGGCATTTAACATAAGCTCACTATTAACTAAATTCCCTTTATTTTTCTTAAGTTCTTTTTCTATTATTTTCTGTTCTGTTATATCTCTTCCTGCTCCAATTGTTCCAATCATTTCATTTTGTTCATTCAAAAGAGGGCTTTTAATAACATCAAGAAAAAGGAATTTCCCTTTAATGTTTCCATATTCATCAAAACGCCCGGTTGTTTTTGATGCCGTTACCACATCGTCAGAGTTTATACAAAGTTCCCCAAAGGTAATCCAGTCAGGATTGTCCGGGTGCAATGATCTTTCCCTGTTAACAAAAAACATATCACCTTTACCAATAGGTTCATCTGTATCAACTGCACTTAAAAAACGGCTGGTTGTTTTATTGACAAATATAAACTTTCCATCCAGATCTTTTGCCCAAAGCATATCCTCCATATTATCTGCAATCATCCGGAATAAATTGTCTAACTGTTTATATTTCTGCTCACTTTTTGATAATAATATTTCAGCATTTTTATTTTCCGTAATGTCTCTTGAAAGGTAGATAAAATGACTATCGGGATTATTTTTTATTACAGGAGCAACAGAGAGTTCAAAAAATCGTTCTCCTATGCCGGGTATGTCAAGTTTGTACTGTTTCCCATGAGATATACCCGTAATGCTTGCTTCGTTTATTGCAGAGATAATTATCTTTGCCTGTTTAGGAGGAAGGGTCTCAGATATTGTTTTCCCTATCATTTCTTCCCGAGGTAGAATGAACAATTCGGGGGACTTGGTGCGAATATCACAATAATACCCATCATGGTTAACTTCAAATAGAAGATCGGGAATTGCATTCAGTGTTGCTTCGAACTTGTCTACGGTTGTTTTTAGGGTATGATTTGCATTGCAAAGTTTAAAGGCCATTTTTATAGAAGCATCAAGAACAGTAAGGCTGGAATTTTTTACCACATAACCGTAGGATGTTATTTTTTCTGTTTTCTCAACTACCTCCCGTTCTGTATGACTGGACAGGAAAAGAAGAGGTATCTCTCTTATTTCTAGAATTTGTCCTGCCGCTTCAGTTCCATCTATTCCTTTTCCAAGATCTATATCCATAAGAATAAGATCAACAGAAGGAGATTTCCCTGCTATTTCAATTGCTTTTTCTCCCGTATTTGCGGTAATAACGGAATAACCGTATTTCTCAAGCCCCATTTTTGTCGAAAGTGCAATAATACCTTCGTCTTCAACAAGAAGTATAGTATTCCCCATCACTTATCTCCATCGTAGTTGAAAGCAAACTAGAGTTTTAAAAGCGGCACTTTAGTTATTTGCCACCCAATGCTTTAGTCAAGTTTATCACCTATACTAAATCTTAGAAAGTAAAAAAAAGGGTGTATTACAGGATGTACTATAAATGTAAAAGGTGCTTCTGATGAAATTGTAAGGTATTCCACTGAGTTAAACAGTGTTGCAAGTGATTTAAAAGAAGGGACTAATAAGTTTAAAACATAAAAAAGTAACCCTTCTAATGAAGGGTTACCATTAACTTTTTTTAAGTTTTATTACAGGTTGTTGTTACCTTCTTCCTTTACTAAATGTACCATTTGGAGTAAATCCACCC
>JAOZPU010000097.1:0-6724 GCA_029932585.1 Spirochaetia bacterium
AACTGGTAACCTTAATTGTTACATTTGGGTTCTCTTCCATGTACAATTCCCAAATTTGTTTATCCTGTTCCAGGTATTCGGGCTGGGTCGCAACAACTTCAATAGTTACCTTTTGTCCACCTGCATCTGATGCAGCAGATTCCTTGTCTCCCCCTGCAAACAGGGAAATACTCATACCGAGCACAAGAAAAATAATTAACATTTTCTTTAACATATATGTTCTCCTTTTGAAAATATCAAATTGCACAGTAATAATTGCAACTTGTAAATAAATGCTACCATGCATTCATTTACAGCGAAACATGAAATTTTGATAATATTGTATACAAAACGATACAAACACAAAAATTATCAGTTCTATAATTTAAAAAGTCCGGAAGGAGTATCAATAAACATCCAGTGGAGAATTTCTTTCGCACGATTAAAATCAAAAGAACCTCTTTCAACTTTTATAGCCAGTGCCTTTGCAACATTTTCCCTGGCAAGAGAGACATGACCATACACTCCATCCACAAAAAAATAATCTCCTCCAAATGCACATATTTTATTTGCAGGAACAAAATCCAACCATTCAACAAGAGCCCTAATGGAAGTTTCCGGTGATATAATATGTGCCCATGCCATATCTATATATACATTTGGAAAGTTTTTTGCCATTACTCCGAGGGACTGCTGATAAGGAAACCCAATATGAAAAATATCAAATTTCACTCCCGGATATTCCAAAAATAAGTTTGTCATATGCTCAGGATTTGAATTACTAATATGGTTCCCGCTCCCCTCCTGAAGTCCTGTATGAAACTGAATAGTCATCTTCCTTTTTTCAAGTAAAGAAAGTATGTGATGCATCATATAATCCTGAAACTCTTTAGGCATAACAATACGAGTAGTATGGACACTCCTTGGATGAGTACCACCAATAACCGCACAGAACTGAGTATCTGCTATATGAGCAGGAACCTTTGCATAATAAAGAGATCTCTCATAGGCCAGACCAGATTTGACTGCTACAATACCGAACTTCTTTATAACTGAATCCAGATGAAATTCTGTAACATTCTTCCAGTCTGACAAATTATGAATAGAGATACCAGCCTCTTCTCCTGCCTTCCTAACCCCCTGAAAAGAATCGGGATTAATGAACCAGTCCATACGATATACAGGCCGGTAAAACTCTTTGTCCGGTGTTTCTTTCATAACCTCATTCACTGTATCCTGAACGGAAACAGCTATTTTACTTTTTTCTTTTAGAACATATTTGTAATGGCTCCTGGTTCCATCTGAAGTTTCCTTCCTTGCAGTAAGAAACCGTTTATTAAGTTCTTCTATAGTATCTCCATAAACCCCGTCTATATTGTAAATGCCTTTAGCTGCTATATCCAGGGAACGTCCATAGCCTGTATTACGAGCTGCATTCCAATAAGGCTCCAGAATTTTCCACTTTTCTGTGATAGTTTTTTCAGAATCAGGATCCCTTACAATTTCCAGATCTTTGTGCGAAAGTCCTGCAGAAATTAAATCACAGGAAAAATACATTTTCAGCCAGTCAGAAAAAATATCCCCGGGCTCATCCATCCATAGTTCTTCTCTTATTAAATGTTCATGAGTATCAACAATATCAAGACTCCATGCATATTCCAAAAGCTTAGTATAATTATTCATAACAATATCCATCCTTTATTAAATAATAACATTAAAAAAGAGCAACCATGATAGGTAAAATATGATATTTTTGTATATTTTACGATACTTTTATATATTTTAGTATCTATAAAGGAATTTTAAGCTTTACACTTGTTCCACTTCCAGGAGTACTTTTTATCTCCATACCGCCATTATCCTGATAAAAATATTTTAGTCTTTCTTTTATATTCGACAGCCCTATGGACCGGACCGAAGAACCCGTGGAATCATCTATTCGTGTTTCAAAAAGCCTCTTAAGAGTTTCTGAGTCAATCCCTTCACCTGAATCTGATACAGTAATAGATATATAAAAGTCCATTTTTTTTATTGATATACTTATAATCCCTGATTCCTCAAGAGGGCAAATTCCATGGAATAAAGCATTTTCAACCAGAGGCTGAATAATTGTCCGGGGTACTTTAAACTCACAAATATCATCATCAATATCCCATTCTATGGAAAACTTATCCGGATATCTGTACTGCTGTATAAGTGCGTAATCTTTTATGCTTTCCACTTCCTGATTAATTGTTGCAAAGAGCCCTTCATCTCCAATTTTTATAGAGTTATGAAGCAGATTGATAAAAGACTCAACCATTTTAATAATATCTTCATTTCTATTTTCCTTTGCAAGATAGATAACAGAGTTGAGTGTGTTATAAATTACATGGGGATTAATCTGAGATATGAGCAAGTTTATTGCCATCTCTCTTTTTATCTTTTCATTTTTAACGGAATCACTAATGTACCCTTTCAACTCACCAATCATTCTATTAAAACCGTCCCCTAAAACAGCAATTTCATCATTACCTTTAGTAGACATAGTTACTTCCAGATCTCCTCCTGCAACTTTCTCCATTTTATAACTGAACCTTGCTATTCGACCTCCAATTCCAAGGGTAATAATAAGCCCCAGGATAATTGCCGTACCAATTGCAACAAGAATTAATAAAACTGTCCATGTATTTATTTGTTTAGCAGCAGATGTTATTTCACTTTCAGGAAGCAGCCCTATCAACACTAATCCTGTATTACCTACAGATTCATAGCTCATTAAATATTTCTTATTCTCATAAACAATCATTTCGTTGCCGGAATCAGTCTTGTCATAAACATAATTGGCCAGGGAAGCCTTAACTGTTAAATCTGTATTAGTACCACCCGCAGTTACATCTCTTCCATCCTGACTTATTAGATGGATTTCACTTTTTGTACCAAGATCAATATCAGAAAGAATTTTTTTTATGAACTCAAAATCTATATCTATAACCATAATTCCAATAGATTCATTAATGAAAGTTTTACCTTTAATCCGTTTTATACTTCCGGATATTGCCATAGCATAGGAATTAAAACTTCCCTGTATATCCAGTTCAGGATGATATCCCACAATAGAAAGTCTGCTTTTGATATCAAAACTTTTTTGATACCATCCAATATTTTTGTTGTTTGTAAAATCAAACTGCAAGGGAAGAAACCGCGTTCCCAAACTATTATCCTGCCCGGCGAGTATCCATATATTTGATATTACCGTACTAGATAACACCCGATTGGTAAGATAGTTATTAGCTTTAATTTTTAATGTATTTTGATATTCCCTGGAAGTATAACCTGAACCTTTTACTTGATAATTGTAATAATCCTGAATCTGGCTGCTTGCTAATATTTTTATATATTCATCCTTAACATTCAATAATAACATATCCAGAAGTTTTGCAGACTGCTCAATAGTTGCACTGTTTGAAAGAATTACCCTTTCTTCTATTGCATCATATGTTAGTTTTTGAGATATAAAACCAAGTAAAAATATGGGAATTATCATTATGGAAAAGGCAGCTATTAGCTTAAAACGTATACTTGTGTTTCTACCAAAAGAATTCATTTATTTTCCTGACACATAATCTACAGGGCTTTTACCAGTATGCTTTCTAAAAGCTTTGCTAAAATACTGGCTTGTATTATAACCCACCATTTCTGCTATTTCAAAAATTTTATAGTTGCCGGTTTTTAGAAAGCTTATAGCCTTTTCCATTCTTAGATTGGTTAGGTAGTGTATAATAGTTACTCCTGTTTCAGTCTTAAATATTTTCCTTAGATATACTTCACTAATATTCAGCATATTGGAAATATCATCTATAGCCCAATCCTCCATATAATTTTTATGGATAAACTCCAAAGCCTGATCTACTTTTGGAGAATATTTCTTTGATCTGTTTTCTTTCGCTAAATGAATTATGTAATTAAAAATATTTTTAAACCAGTTAAGAATATCATTAACCTGAAACAGATCATCCAGTCCTGAATAAAAAGCAACATCCAATTCAAGATTAACCAAATCCGGTGAATGTGTTTTTACAAGAAAGTCATCCAGCAGACCGACAAGATAATTGCACAGTTTACGAAGCTCCCCAGGATCCCATGGGGGAGTAGCAACCTTTTTAAATATTCTATCAAGAAATAATTCTACACCCTCACTATCGAAATCAGATAAAAGATTTTCAACCCTCTTTAAGCTCTCCAGTAATTTTCCAGTATTAGTTCCTTCAAATATAGTATGATTGTCAGAATCTATAATTTTATTTCTACCTAAAAAAATACTGTAGTCAAACACTCTCTGTACCAGAGTGTATTTTCCCATTATTTCATTTATATTATTACACGTAATTAAAGGATAAACCGAAACAGTTTCATCCTGAAGAGCTATTTGCATCTCTATTTTTGAAAAAATACCTGATACTATTTTTTCTGTTTCCTCTTTAATCTTTTGTTTTTCAAGATAGACAACTACTACTGACTCGTGAACATTTAAACCAAAAATATCTGACGGCAATCCTATCCCGCTGGATTTTATTACATCCACAAGCTGTCTGGTATTTTTCCTGCTCCTCTCTTCATGTTTATCAAATAAAAAATACGGAATATCCACTTTACAAAAAAGAAACAGAAGCCTTTCAATTTCAAAATCTATATATCTGTTAAATATCTTCTCTATCGTATATTTACTGGATATTGTATTGTCAATTACAGATCTTAGAAGCCTGTGTCTTATTATTTCATCATTGGTTTGATCATTAAAAAGTTCTGTTTTTAATCGTTCCAGTTCCAAAGTTAAATTCTCTTCATTTAATTCATGCTTGACAAGATAGTTTGATATTCCTACTCCAATTGCTCTTTTTGCATATTGAAAATCTTTGTATGATGTAAGAATAATAATTTTAACAGGTATATCAAGAGAAAGGATCTCCCTGCTCAGCTCAAGTCCATTCATTACCGGCATCTGAATATCTACAAGAACTATTCGTGGTTTCAACTTCTTAAAAGAGTCAAGAGCCTTTCTTGGATTTGTCTCCGATGCAACTATTCTAAACCCTGCCTGCTCCCAGTCAATCATATTCTTTAGATTATTCAAGGCCATAACTTCATCGTCTACAAGCATTACTTTTAAAGACTTCTGCATTCCCACCTCATTTTCCAGATAAAGCTGAATAAATACAAGATCTTATACTTCAAAAACATTTTTACTAAAGCTTTATTTAATAATAGCATTAAATTATAACGATCTAAATAGGTAAAATACGATACTTTTGTGTACTATACGATACTTTTCTATTATTCCACCCCAATATTCAGTTCGCAGTTCAATACAAAAACTCTAACAGAAAAATCAAATAACAACTATTTCAAACAATGAGAACTAAATAAAAACAAGTTTTTCCGGATATTAACAACTTAGTTGGCAATTTATTCAATAATTTACCAAAATACTTGCCAAATTATTGATTTTGTGTATAATTACTAAAGGCAATCCAATACATAAGGAATAATATGTACATAGAACGTTCACTGGAACTTAAATATGTATTAAAGCATAAATCCTGTTTTCTCTTTGGACCAAGACAAACAGGAAAAACATGGCTTATTAAAAACAAACTGTCAAACTATAAATATTTTAATCTTCTTAACACCAAAACATACACACAGTTTGCTTACTCACCATCTATTCTTCAGGAACTTATTTCTGACAAAGATAAAGTGGTTATTATTGATGAAATACAACGGTTGCCCATTTTATTGAATGAAGTTCAGCTTCTGATTGATGAAAAAGATATTCACTTTCTTTTAACCGGCTCAAGTGCGCGTAAAATTAGAAGAAAGGGAATAAATTTACTTGGAGGCCGTGCCAGGATAAGGAATCTCCATCCCCTGATATTTTCTGAACTTTCGAATAAGTTTAATTTAAACAGAGCTTTAAGCATAGGATTACTGCCCTCTATCTATTTTTCTGATGAACCAAAAGAAGATCTGGAAAGCTATATTGGTACATATTTACAGGAAGAAATAGCCGCAGAAGCACTGGTTAGAAACATCCCTGCTTTCAGCAGATTTCTAACAATTGCAGCTTTAAGCAACAGCCAAATTATTAATTATTCAAATATAGCAAATGATGCACAGGTTCCAGGTTCAACAATTCAGGAATATTTCCAGATACTCAGAGACACATTGATAGGGTCTGATCTGCCTGTATGGAAAAAAACAATAATAAGGAAGTCTATAAGCACTTCAAAATTTTATTTTTTTGATATTGGCGTTGCCAGATTCCTCCAAAAACGAGGAGAACTTTCTTCTGGAACAACTGAATACGGGGAAGCGTTTGAAACATATATTCACCATGAATTAACAAGTTATCTGGATTACAGCAAAAATGGTAGTCTTTCATACTGGAGAAGCACTAACGGACAGGAAGTAGATTTTATCATAAACGACGAAACCGCAATTGAAGTTAAATCCAAAGACATAATTAGCAGGAAAGACTTGAAAGGGCTAAAAGCTTTACAAGAAGAAGCACTTCTGAAAAATTATATAATAGTCTATTCAGGAGTAGAAGAAAGAAATACGTCTGAAGGGATAGATATCCTTCCTTTGAAAATTTTTCTTAAAAAACTATGGAATGACGAATTTATCTAAAGTAGAAAAATTATCCACGCATATCAAAACCACCGTCAACTGTAATGGTGGATCCGGTTATGAATTGTGCTAAATC
>JAOZPU010000097.1:6824-9050 GCA_029932585.1 Spirochaetia bacterium
AATTTCTTTAACTAAATTATCAGCAGCTTCTTTATTTGAACGATAATTAATTGCTACTCTTGCTCCGGCTTTAGCAGCCAGTTTAACAGAAGCAGCACCAATCCCCCGTGAACCACCACAGACTAGTACATGTTTATTATTTAAATCCAACATCAACCCTCTCCTATAATAATATTTTATTAACAATACTTATCGCATAAAAACCCAGGATTATCGGAAAATTTCCAACACCCCGGGTAATTAATTTACTCCTACTTAATCAAGTACTGGATATTGTCTTTGTTTCTGACAAGCAAGCAGCGTTATTATTCCTATGCAGGCAACTTTTTCTTTGCCCCTCACATCGCTTCTCAAATTGCTAATGCCTGATATTTTCCAATTTAATACCAATAAATACCGGAAAAATGCAGCCTCTTATTTTAAGAAACAGCATAGTTAGAGACAGGGCTTGCTGATTAAATGTTTTAAGCAACAAGCCTACTTATGTCTGTAAACATCCCATCCCATATATTTGCTAAATGCTTCTTCAAGTACATCTGCAACATGCCCCCGGTTCATGGCAACATGGTGTTCAAACCCATTCTCACACATAAAATTCATAAGCTTCTGAAGATTATCAATATGGCAGACAGCTACCCCGCCCATGGTATCTACTGGATCAGCAGTAAATTCACCCTCTCCAACATAAGCCTTTATTGTTCCCATTACTTCATCTGTAGAAATTCTGGTATAGGTCATAGGTCCAGCTGCAACCTGTCCCTTTAATGCACCGAAGCATCTATCCTTACCAAGACTTGCTCCAAGAATATCCAGATTTCCTATTTCAAAATCCCCTCCAAAAAATCCTTTGGGAAAATTTGAACAGTGAGTATTAATACACATATCCCTGTCATTATCAAAGTTGTTATTCCAGTCAAGAAATCCGGAAGGTTTATCCGTTGCCAGTTTTAGTGCAAGCATGGATACAGCTCCCATAACATCAGCTTCACAGGCAGAGGGTTTTCCCTTTTCTCCCATCATACTCATAGTAAGACAGGTAGCACAACCATAGTTTTTCTGGATAGAATCCCAACACTGTATTGCACTTGCATCAACACCTTTTGCTTCCACCCATTCCTCTACGGCGAGGGAAAGTCTGGCAGAAAGATCTACATGTTCTGCAGGAGTCCCCTCTATTACAGGTCCATATTCCTTTATTTCGTTAAGCTTACCGCTTACGGAATCCTTATTCTCCAGCTTCTGTGCAGCAAAAATTATTTCTGACAGATCTACTGTAGAAACATCAATTCCGGAATCCTGTAAAAGCTTCTCTGAATAACGAACTGTTTTAAAGGCATCCGGACGCTGGCCAATTGCGCCAATTTTTGCACCCTTTAAACCGGATACAACCTGACATAAGCTGCTGAACCGTTCCAGATCCTTTTCAAACTCAGGGCTATCGATAGAACAGGTATGGAGAGTAGTATTTGTAAAAGGTATGTTACGCTGATAAAGATTGTTGCATACCGAGAGTTTACCACAAAATGCATCCCTTCTCCGGGGCATATCCATCTCGGCAGTTTTATCATCCCAGGCATGGATAAGAACAGGCAGATCAAGAGAAGCCTTTTCGAGAGTCTCTACAATACCAATTTCATCACCAAAATTCGGGAGTGTTACAATAAGCCCCTGAATCTCTTTTCTATGCTCAATAAAAAAATCAGCATAAATTAAAGCATCTTCAGATGTTTCTACTGAACCATGGGGGGTAATATTCTCTTCCGGAATTAGTACTTTAAATCCACTTTTCTCCAGTTTTTTTATAATATCTTTACGACCCTGCTCTGCAAGACTTGCAGGGAAAAATCCCCTTGTTCCAACAATAAGACCAATTTTTGTTTCTTTCATAATTCACGTCTCCTTAGGTTGCATTGCCGAGCAGGGACGAAGTCCCGACCAGGCTCTTTATTTTTCTTCCGGCGGAAATATTTTTTCAGGACTTTTACGCCCTTTGGGCCGCTGTATTAATTCTATGGTTGTACCAATATATTTCTCAGTATCAAGATAGGCATAATGTCCGTCATCATCAGGACCAAACCCTGCACCATCCATAACCATGGCAATTCCAGCTTCTTCCGCCTGAGCCAAAGCACTTTTCATATCGTCCACTAATACACCAAGGTGTTGAATACCATAGCCATGATCCCTTATAAAATCAGTATAGACAGTATCCCCCTTAACCTGCTC
>JAOZPU010000097.1:9150-11210 GCA_029932585.1 Spirochaetia bacterium
GGCATTCCCCCAAACTGAATAACCCGACCGCCTTTTCTGGCCATCTCCACAGCCTGAACGGCAGCCTGGGGAGCAGGAGCAGCAGCAATAACTACATGAGCACCTTTCCCCTCTGTAAGTTTCATTATTTCTTCGACCGGATCACATTCCAAGCCATTAATTACCGCATCAGGTTTAAAGGCCTCAGCCATTTTCAGTCTGTCAGCAGAAATATCCACTACATATATTTTTCGTGCACCCCTTGCTCTGGCCAGACTAATATGAATACAGCCAATTGGTCCTGTTCCTATTATTACTACTGTTTCTCCTAACTTTATTTCTGCTTTTTCCTGGGCATTTACACAGGAAGATACAGGCTCTGCCACTGATGCAATTACAGGATCCGTACCCTCAGGTACTTTTTGAATATTTCCAAAAGCAACTACCTCTTCGGGAATCGCTATATACTGAGCAAAGCCACCCGGCCAGTGTTGTCCTATCTCCTTCTGGTTCTCACAAAGCTCGTACTCACCATCAAGACAAAAATCACATTTACCACAATATGCAAGTGGACCGACAGCAAGAGTTTCTCCAGTTTTCCATTCACCAGTATACGATGTTCCCTCTGCGACAACCTTCCCACACAATTCATGGCCAACTGTCCATGGAAATGTTACATTTCTATGGCCAATTCTAAGAGTCCTAAGATCAGATCCACAAAGACCGCAGGCAAGAACCTTTAGAAGCAGCCCTCCTTGGGGAACTTCAGGAACAGGAACATCTTCAACTCCAAACTCCATCGGAGCTTTTATTACAACAGCCCGCATAGTATCTGCCATACTACTTTCCCTCATCCATAAGAGCATCCTGCATCTGTCTCATTTTAAAAACAAAGGAATCCGCATTAAGCTGGACCTGGTCTTTTGTAATTATCTCACCCTTTTTAATTGGCTGAATTACTTTACCCCCGAGACCAATACCTATAGGAACAGCCTTAATATCACAGGAATTTTTATATGTCATAATATGACCATGCCAGTCGGGACCGCCTATTCCTCCCATAATTTCTCCAGGTTTCATATCACGCTTTGCCTTACACACTACCTCTGAATGCATTGATTCTGCTGTTACTGTTACTTCGTTTAGTAATACAGCCTCTGCAACAGACTGTGGAGTCTCAAGATCACACAAATGATATGGTCTGAAATGAAGATAGAAGGGTCCGTCTGCCCTGGTAATAAACTTCATCTCTTTTTGTATTCTTTTATCCTCAGAATAGACAATGGCAAATACGCCGGGAGCAATTGCGCCCGTAGAAAAATCTACCCGTCCTTTTCCTGAAAAAATACCACCTGCAGACTTAGGTACAAAAACATTTACAAGATCATACAGCTCCACCTTTGGACCATGCATTCCGGAAACATCCGGAATAAGACCGGTAGCATTGGAAACAGCAGCCATCTCTACCATGGTTTTTGTTCCGTCTTTAAATGATGAGAGCATTTTAGGATTCATATCTTTGGATAATGCCTCCTCCATACATGTTTCAGGAGTAGCAAAATAATCTATAACATTATTTTTTCCCTTTCCAAGAGTAACTACCTCAAAACCCATAAGCATTGCCTGTTCATAAAGCATTTTACACACACCAGGTTCATCCCCGGATGCAACTGTATACAAACTGCCCATCTTCCTTGCCAGATTATTTAAATAAAGACCAACTGTTATATCTGTCTCTACATTAAGCATAATAACAGGCTTATGATTCATAATAGATTCGTAAGCAACCCTTGCTCCAATTTCGGGAGATCCTGTTGCTTCTACATTAGCTTCCAAAGCCTCTATCTTTGTCATCATAATGGCATCCGGAGTAACTACTGGTTTGTTATTTTTTATTGCATCACTGGCTACTGAAGGAGAGTCAGTTACTACAATATCCCCTTTGGAATGCCCCATATCCACTAATGTTTTTATACCTCGCTCAGGATCTATATCTGCAATGGCAGATATCTCCATACCGGATATATTGCCTATTGTGTGAGCCAGACCGGATCCCATCTGTCCGCACCCGACGATTCCTA
>JAOZPU010000098.1:0-1621 GCA_029932585.1 Spirochaetia bacterium
ATATTTTGCGGTTTCCATATATACAGTATAGTACAATTTATCAATTAAAAAAAGTCAAACAATTAATTTTTTTTACGATGTATCGTATTTCATCACTGCCTTTTCATCAATAAGCCTGACTTTCCCGGCAGAAAGATCCCTAATAAGTTCATCAGCATTACTTAACTCTTTCGCTGGAATACTTCCTGTAATATGGATTTGAGTATCAAAAACTGGTTCTTCAATTTCTGCTGAATGTTTTTTAAGGATTTTTCTAATTTTATCATACAAATCATAATCCAGATCCACTTGGAATTTAGTTTTTACTACAAACTCTTCTACTGCTAAATGTTTAAGTGCATGCTGGGCAGCTTCAGTATAAGCCTTAACAAGCCCCCCTGTACCTAGTTTTGTTCCACCAAAATATCTAATTACAATAATAGCAATATTACTAATTCCACTCCCCTTAAGGACTTCAAGAATAGGTCTTCCTGCTGTTCCGGAAGGTTCATGATCATCACTAAAACCAAATATGTCATTACCAGGACCACTTACAAATGCATGTACAACATGACTGGAATCAGAATATTCCTTCCTTGTATTCTTAACTATTTCTTTGGTTTCCTCTGCAGAGGAAGTATACATAGCAATAGAAATAAACCTGGATTTTTTTACCTCAATTGTCTCAAGACTGCTCCCCTTTGGTATAAGCATCAGATTCGTCCCGAAGGATCATGATTAAAGATATTATCCCTCATGGGTATACTATTAAATATTTCATCAGAAAGGGCAGTAATTTTTGACATTACTTCAGAACCCTGATCTATTTTCAGTGAAGAAATATTCTCTTCAATTTGCTTCCTGTTTCTTGATCCAACCAGGACTGTATCCATCCATGGCCTGGTCAGAGACCAGTAAAGGGCAAACTTAGACATACTAATACCCTCTGATTCAGCAACACCTCTAAAAGCTTTAAGAAATGTTTCAACAAATTTAATACTGTCATCATAAAAAAATGTCAATTTATTTCTTGGATCTCCGGATAAAAACCTTTTACTTATATCAAATTTATCTGTAAGTATTCCCTGAGCCAGAGAGCTGTAAGAAACAATCTTTATCTCATTTTCAAGACAGTAGGGTATTATCTCTTTTTCAGGGAATCGCCATATCAAAGAGTATCCTGTTTGATAATAATCTATATTACCGGAATCTTTTAATAGGTTCATATCCTTGATACTAAAATTACTTACACCAATATATTTTATCTTACCCTTCAATCGAATCTTTTCCAGAACTTCCATCATAGGTTTAAAATCAACTCCTGGTTTAGGCCAATGAATATAAAGTATATCAATACTATCTGTACAAAGCCTTTTAAGACTTATATCGATATATTTTTCTATACTTTCTGGAGGCAGCCAGGTGGTTTTTGTAGCAATAATTACTTCTTTACGATTATGTTTTAACTGTTGACCGGTAATCTGTTCCGAACGTCCATTACTATAGGATCTTGCAGTATCGAAGTGTCTTATTCCTCCCCGAAGTGCGGCCTGAATTGTTTTTATTGAATCTTTATGACTTTGTTTACCCCAGTACCAATCTTCGCCGAAAGCCCAGCAGCCCAGACCTAGTTTTGCAAGTT
>JAOZPU010000098.1:1721-8576 GCA_029932585.1 Spirochaetia bacterium
CAAAGAAGCAGCACAAGTATAATTAAATATCCCCGGCCGTTGGATTGTTTTTCCGGAGGAGTAGCATCCTCTGCAAAAAGACGCGACTCCATAGCATCGGACAAGTCTTCGGCCTTTATCAAAATACCATCAATAAGAGGGACTCCCATTCGTATTATATTCCGCAGAGGAGTCCTGGGGCTCATACCACACCGGGATAACATAGCTTCTCTAATCTCCTGTATTTGATCAAGTATTAAGGGAAGCATAGTCAAACTAAGCCCTATTATCGTACTAAACCTTCTAGCTGAAATAAAGTGAAGAGGTTTTAACAGGCGATAAAAACCAGAACTAACAGCCATTGGATCCGTTGTAAATGTAAATATAAGTGCCATCCATAAAATTAGAAAGAAACGAAATGCTCGCATTACACCATTAATTACAGATCCGCTTGAAAGAGAATTAAATACAAGGATAACTGCTCCCATTATAATAAAAAACCCACCCTCTTTTATGTAGTTTTTCATTCGGATAGAAGAAAACAGATGTGCAGTAATAATTACAGGAACCAAAACTGTCAGCCGAAACAAACTGACAGGAAGCAACAAAATACTAAAGCAAAGCATTCCAATCAATTTAATTAAAACATCAGTATTATGAAGGGTACTGTTTTCTTTCTGATAATGGAAAATCAGGGATTCAGCCATGTCATACTCTTCATAGGACGATCAATCCCCCATGGGGTTTTTATTCCATACTGCTCCAAAAGAGGCAACAGATCCCCGGGAGCTCCCTGTGCACAAATTTCCCCCTGATTCATAATAACAAGACTGCTGCAATGAGCCAGTGCCTTCTCCAGATCATGTGTAATAAGAATAATAGTTTTTCCCTTTTTATGGAGACGTACAATATCAGAAAGGACATCACTCACTCCAGTATAATCCAGACCAATGAAGGGTTCATCCAAAACAATAACTTCCGGCTCCATTATCAACACAGAAGCCAATGACCCCCTCTTCTTTTCTCCCCCTGAGAGAGTATGAGGTCTTCGATCTTTCAACTCCTCAAGCCCCAGATCTGCTACAATTTCCTGGACCTTATCATTGATTTTACTCCTGGGCCATTTAAGATTTTCCGGGCCGAAAGCAATATCAGAAGCAACTGTCTGTCCCACAATCTGGCTGTCTGCATTTTGAAACACCAACCCCACCCTCCTGCGGGCAGCTGCAAGATTTTTACGAATAGAAACACCCCCCAGGAGGACTTCTCCTTCCTGAGGTTTCAACAATCCGTTAAGATGCCGCATCAATTGAGTTTTTCCAGAGCCATTGGGTCCGGCAATAATTGTAAAAGAACCTTTTGGAAAAGAGATATCTATATTATTCAGAACCTTATGGTTTCCATTATAAGTTCGGCTTAGTCCTTTTACTTCAAGCATAATTACTCAGCTTTCAGAAAAGAGACAAATCGTTCTTTCAGTGGAACAGAAAGAGCAACTGCAGCAGCTGTTTTTATTAAATCTCCTGGAATAAACGGCAGCATTCCAATTTTCAAGGCTTTGCCCCATTCCAGGCCAAGGGACAGTTTTAACCAGAATAGTCCCGGGATATAGATAACTGCAGCTGCTGTTAAAGCAGCAAGGGATACTAAAAAAATCATCAGTATACTGGAATTTAATTTACCAGGACGAAAAATAAGACCTGCAGCTGCTGCTGACAAAAGATAACCAACAAGGTAACCACCAGTAGGTCCTGTAATCACTGCAAATCCTCCAGCTCCTCCGGCAAAAACAGGAAGTCCAAGTATTCCAAGAAGAAGGTAGATCAATACACTAAATACCCCAATTCTAAATCCGCCAAGAAGCCCACTCAGAACAACAAAAAGAGTTGTCAGAACAATGGGAACCGGACCAACAGGAACAGCGGCATATGCTCCAGCTGCAATAAGAGCTGTAAATACTGCAGTTAGAACGGTTCTCCTAATTTGTATTTTATTCATTATTATTTTCTCCAATCAACAAAATGAAGATTATCGAGTGACTAAAAAAAAATCAAGTCAGATAATTATCATTAAAATTGATCATAATTCAAGAATTCGGTTCTATTTGATCTTTAAGATACTTGAATTTTATCTCCAATAATGAATAAATCTCTTTTTTGTATAAGAAATTATTTATTTCGGGGGCTTTCCATCAAAAATTTCATAATAATGGTACTTTTATTACCAATCATAATTACATGTACAAGGACTGTAAATACAACTAATACCGATAAAGAAGCAGGTTTAAATAATGAAGCTGTATTTGAAATACCGGAACTTGATTTTAAAAAAAATCAAGGGCTCCCTATCGAACTTTCAAAAACTGAAGATTTAGGATTATATCTTTACAGAAACCCATTAACAAAAAACCATATTGTCAGCTATCTGGATCAACTAACTGGTTCAGCTAAAATTACAGATATCATTCTAAGAAATGCAAATAATAACAATATTCCTGTTTCACTGGCCTTTTCTCTTGCTTTTGCAGAAAGTTCCTATAATCCAAATGCAGTCAACAGCAACGAAACATCCATTGACAGAGGTTTGTTTCAACTTAACAGCAAATCTTTTCCGGAGTTAACAGAATCTGATTTTTTTAATCCTGAAACCAATGCAAAACATGGTTTAGCTTATCTTGCAAAATCGATAGAAAGGGGTGGAAATGAAATTGTTGGACTTGCTATGTATAACGCAGGAAGCGGAAGAGTTACAGGAAAAGGAACACCTAAAATGACATTGGATTACATATCAAAAATTATTAACTATAAAGATGAAATTGATGCATTTATTATGGATTCTATAGTTACAGAAAGAAGTGTCGTAAAATCAGAACAAAATATTAAATCTGTCAGATATGTATTAAATACAGAAATTTTTAATTCTTATTAAATGGAGAAGCTTACTTGACTTTGTAGGATTTAAGAAATAGTTTGTCACTATGATAATAATTTTAAAGCAGGATATAAGCCTACATGATAAAGAGTATCTTAGAAGTTTTCTGGAAGAAAAAGGTTTCAAGGTACGTGAGATAATCGGAGACCACGAAACCATATTTGGTGCTGTGGGTAATATTAGTATAGACTTTAGACAAGTCGAAATTTTATCAGGTGTTAGTAGAGTTATTCCTATTTCAAAGCCATATAAACTTGCATCCAGAGAACTAAAAAAAGAAGACACAATTGTAAATATAGGCAGAGTAAAATTTGGTGGTAATAGAGTAGCTGTTATTGCCGGTCCTTGTGCAGTAGAATCAAAAGAACAGATGTTTAAAGCTGCGCTTGCCGTTCGTGAATCCGGAGCAGTAATGCTTAGAGGTGGAGCATTCAAACCAAGAACATCACCCTATTCTTTTCAGGGAATGGGTGAAGAAGGACTCAAAATTCTAAAAGATGCAGGAGAATCAGTAGGGCTTCCTGTTGTTTCAGAAATAGTAGGCACTCAATATGTAGATATGATGAAGGACTATGTAGATGCATACCAGATTGGTGCCAGAAATATGCAGAATTTTGAACTTCTTAAATCTGTAGGCAAAATGGGTATGCCTGTTGTCTTAAAAAGAGGCCTCTCTGCAACAATTGAAGAATGGCTTATGGCTGCTGAATATTTAATGGCTCATGGTTCAGATAATATAATCCTTTGTGAACGGGGAATAAGAACATTTGAAACTTATACACGCAATACTCTGGATCTTTCTGCAATTCCTGTTGTAAAAAAATTAAGTCATCTTCCAATAATTGTAGATCCAAGTCATGCTACCGGTTTGAGAGCAAAAGTTTCTCCAATGGCTCTGGCAGCAGTAGCAGCTGGAGCTGATGGTCTGGTTGTCGAAGTGCATCCAGATCCCGATAATGCTCTGTCTGATGGACCTCAATCACTGTATCCGGAAGAATTTGAAAAATTGATGAGAGACATCCAGGCTCTTTCTCCAGTTGTTGGAAAAGAAATCGAAAGAATACCTGCAAATAGACCTATAAACGTAAGAACTACAGATGAAGCATCTGGTAATATTGATAAAAATATATCATTCCAGGGGGTCCAGGGAGCCTACAGTGAAAAAGCAATTCACAGATACTTTGGAGATGAAGTAAACGCTATTGCAAAACCTGAATTTAGAGATGTTTTTGAATCAGTTCTTCAGGGGACAGTTTCCTTTGGTGTAATTCCTGTGGAAAACTCTTTAGCAGGAACAATAAATGAAAATATTGATTTACTCCTAAGATATCCTGATATTGCAGTTGTAGGTGAATACAAACTAAGAATAATCCACAACCTCATTGGTCTGCCAGGATCATCTCTTCAGGATATTAAAAAGATATATTCCCATCCTCAGGGCCTGGCTCAGTGTGCAGAATTTATTGAAAATCATGAGGGAATGGAAGGAATTCCCTTTTATGATACAGCAGGAGCTGTTGAACACCTGTCAAAATTAAATGATCCTACCTGTGCTGCTATTGCTGGAGAAGAAGCTGCAAGGGTATATGGAATGAATATAATAAAAGAAAGTATTGAGACAAATCCCAGAAACTATACCAAATTTTTTATTATTACCAGAAAAGACAGAGCTGAGTATGAAACTCCAAATAGAGCAGCTTTTGTTTTTTCAACTTCTGACAAACCCGGAGCCTTATTCAGTTGCCTAAAGGTTTTAGCAGATAACGGGATCAACATGAATAAACTTGAATCCAGACCTATTCATGGAAAGCCATGGCAATACATGTTTTTTCTGTCTGTAGATATTCCGGAAGGTAGTAAAGCTTTTGAAAATGCTCTAAATGCATTAAAGAATATTTCGGAAGATTTAAGGGTGCTGGGAAAATATAAAGTAGATTAATAAATACAATTTTCTATATAACACCTAGTTTTTTCATTTGCTCAATCTCATCCATTCTTGAAATATAATCGTGTCTTTTTTGATTAGTTTTTACAAGAATATTTTTTATAGAAGTAAACTCGATCTTAACTCCTTTTAATGCTTTCCTCTGTTCTCTACCGGCTTCACTTTTTAAGTAAATATTTACAGGATCAAGTTTATTGGCGATAATTGTTATATCTTCCAGAGATTTACTGATAAAATTTAATACCGCATCATCAGAAGCTGTTTCCAGTTTCCGAAAGGTGGTGCTTACTTTATTACTTAGAGAAGCCATAATTCTCATTTTTTTTCTACCACTCTCAATATATTCAGTAAAATCCAATTGAACTGTTTTTGTACTGGATAATCTTTCATCAAATATATCTATTTCAATAATTTTTTTTATATTATCTTTTTGGGATAAATTCATAATCCAAAGTCTAAATTTTTCTCCAATAGAGAGAGTCTTTTCCTGAATAAGAGAATTATTAAAATCCAGTTTATTTAGTGCCTGCTCAAGAGGAATAGATACAGTTGAAAGGATTCTCAATGAATCCATTAATAGGTGCCTGTAATTAATATTTTCTTTGACTTCCTTCTTTGCTTTTTTTATAGAAAGCTTTTTAATAAGTTCAGATTTTAACGATTCTCCCTCTGAATCAGACTCTTCTGCAAAAATTTCTTTAATTAATTCAGAATAAAATGGAACACCTTTTCCCAAAATTCTAACAAAGTTCTTCTTAATTTTTAAAAGAGTATCTTCTGGTTTAGTCTGCATAATTTCAGAAGATATTTCTAATTGGACTATAATATTATTACGAATATCAAATTTATATTTTTCTCTCTGATACAAAGAAAGGACTTTTAACTGGGATACAATTTTTTTACTAAGCTCCCGCATTCTTTTTATGGAATCATTAATCAAATTTATTGACATTTGATCTGTACCCTGAGTAATTTTACCAATAACTCCAGCAAGGATTTTTGTATTAATTTCTATTGATGCTTCGGAAAATTTTTCCCACTTAATCCATTTTATAAGAACAATAATTCTTTTTATTCGTGGAATAGTGATAAAATCGGTACTGAACTGATAAAAATTATTAAGAAAATCCAATTGAGAATCATACACTGACAATCTTTGACTTATTGTATTATTTTTGTCAGAATCTAAAACAGGATCATTTGAGGGAGGAGTTATGTCAGAAATTTTTTGATCATATTTATAGGGATCCTCAACAATCAGACCTTTTTTAAGTAATAAATTGTAAATTCCTTCAAAAGCACTGGTAAAAAGCCTTATTGTCTCCTTTAAAGTAATAAGTTCCTTACTTTCAAGATATTCTCTCTGTTGTTCAAGAACTGATTCAAGTTCAATTAAAAAATTATTTTGATCTTCCATTATATGGTCATTATCGTTTAAAATTATGAATCTTGCAATCATTGGAGAAGAACTTATGGGAGAAATTAAGAACTTCAGTCTTGAAAAACTGGTAATAGCTGCTCTAATAAGCAGAGAGGATATGCTGAATAAGCTAATTGATACACTCACACATAATTTTGGTCCAATAGATTATCAAAGTAATTTGATAGATTTTTCTTATACAGATTACTATAACTTAGAAATGGGAAATGAAATTAAAAGGATATTTTTTTCATTCAAAAACCTTATTGATCCGTTTACTCTTCCAGACATTAAAATTCTTACAAATAATTTGGAAAATGATTTTTTAGTTGATAATCAAAGAAAAATAAATCTTGATCCAGGTATGTTGTCTTTAAAAAGATTTATTCTGGCGACAAGCAAGGATAACGGACACAGGATTCCTCTTCAAAAGGGCATCTATGGGGAAGTAACCCTTTTGTTTATAAGTAAAAATTTCAAAGCCCTCCCCTGGACTTATATAGACTACAGATCCGAAGAATATTCTAAAATACTTAAAGAAATCAGGATAATATACAAGAATAATTTAAGGGAATTGAAG
>JAOZPU010000098.1:8676-11155 GCA_029932585.1 Spirochaetia bacterium
CACAGATTCAAAAACCAGAATACAAATGAACAATTTGATATTCTGGTTTTTGATGATGGATTTGAATATCTTATCTTACAACAATATTAACCAGCTTATCAGGAACAACAACCACTTTTACAATTGTTTTTCCTTCTGTATATTCCTTAATTTTTTCATTATCAAATGCTGCTTTTTCAGTTTCTTCTTTAGAAGTACCCGCAGGAAGTTCCAGTTTTGCTCTAACCTTGCCATTAACCTGCATAACTATTACTAAAACTGATTCCTTTACCAATGCTTCATCCCATTCAGGCCAGGGTGCATAAGCAAGAGAATCCTTATGACCTAATTTCTGCCATAATTCCTCTCCAAGATGAGGTGCATAGGGAGATAGAATAAGTATAAATGGTTCCCAGATATCCTTATACAGAACAGGGCTTTTATATACTTCATTTATAAAAATCATCATTTGAGCAATTGATGTATTAAATTCCAGTTTATCTGTTCCATGCGAAACCTTTTTTATAGTCTGATGGAGAATCTTTACAAGATCATCAGTAGGTTTTTCCATAGACATCTCTCTCTCACTTACTCTCCAGACTCTGTCCAGAAATCTATGAACACCTGCGGTTCCCTTTGTTGACCAGGGTTTTGAAACCTGAAGGGGACCCATAAACATTTCATACAGACGCATGGTATCTGCACCTAATTCATCAATAATAATATCCGGATTAATTACATTACCTAAAGATTTCGACATTTTAATGCCTCCCTCTCCAAGAATCATCCCCTGATTAATTAACTGCTGAAAAGGTTCATCCTGATCAACAACTCCAATGTCAAACAGGACTTTATGCCAGAATCTTGCATAAAGAAGATGGAGTACAGCATGCTCAGCTCCACCAACATAGAGATCTACAGGCATCCAGTAATCAATTTTTTCTTTTGAAGCAAGCTCTTCTGTATTATGAGGATCAAGATATCTTAGGTAATACCAGCATGACCCAGCCCACTGAGGCATAGTGTTGGTTTCTCTTTTAGCTTTTCCACCACATTTAGGGCATGTTGTGTTAACCCATTCATCTATTGCCGCCAGAGGAGACTCCCCTGTACCTGTAGGTGTATAGCTATCTACTTCCGGTAATGTTAGAGGAAGATCCTCTTCTTTTAATGGCACAATTCCACAACTGTCACAATGAACCAGAGGAATAGGCTCTCCCCAATATCTCTGCCGGGAAAACACCCAGTCTCTAAGTTTATAATTTACTGCCACATCTCCCAGGTCACGTTCTTTTAACCAGTTAATTGCAGCATCTATACCTTCTTTTTTTCCAAGACCATTAAGAAAACCTGAATTTACGTGTTCTCCTTCACCAGTATGAGCCTCTTTCTGAACATCTCCGCCTTTTAATACTTCAATAATAGGAAGATCAAACTGTTTGGCAAATTCCCAGTCTCTGGTATCGTGAGCAGGAACTGCCATAATTGCACCGGAGCCATAGGATATTAAAACATAATCTGCAATCCAGACAGGAATTTTCTCATTATTTATGGGATTAATTGCATAGGCACCTGTAAAAACACCGGATTTATCCTTTGCAAGATCTGTTCTTTCAAGATCAGACTTCTTACTTGCCAATTCGATATAATTATCTACAGCTTCCAGTTGCTCGGGAGTTGTAATCTTATGAACCAGATCATGTTCCGGGGATAAAACCATGTAAGTAGCACCAAAAAGAGTGTCAGGTCTTGTAGTATACACTTCAATAATATCATCACTAGATTCAAGAGAAAATTTTACATTGGCTCCTTCACTACGTCCAATCCAATTTCTCTGCATTGCTTTTATAGCATCTGTCCAGTCAAGTTTATCAATATCTGCCAATAACCGATCACCATATTCAGTAATTTTTAATATCCACTGGCGAAGATTCTTCCGGGTAACCTCGGTATGACACCTTTCACACTTTCCATCTTTTACTTCTTCATTTGCAAGACCTGTAAGACAGGAAGGACACCAGTTAATAGGTGCTTTAGATTCATATGCCAACCCTTTTTCATATAGTTTAAGAAAGATCCACTGGGTCCATTTATAATATTCGGGAGTATGGGTAGAAACCTGTCTGTCCCAGTCATAACTGAAACCAATAGATTTTATCTGCCTCAAAAATCCTTTTATATTTTCTTCAGTGGCTATCCTGGGGTGGGTGCCTGTTTTAATTGCATAATTTTCTGCAGGTAAACCAAAGGAGTCAAATCCCATTGGATGCAGAACATGATAGCCTGCCATTCGAAGATAACGGCAATGTATATCTGTTGCAGTATAACCTTCGGGATGTCCTACATGAAGCCCCTGACTTGAAGGGTATGGAAACATATCCAGAACGTATTTTCTTTTCTCTTTTGGTACTGAGGGATCTTCTGTAACCTTAAAGGTTTTATTCTCTTCCCAGTAATTCTGCCATTTCTTTTCTATTTCGGTAAACGGGTATTTGCTCAT
>JAOZPU010000273.1 GCA_029932585.1 Spirochaetia bacterium
CTGTTGTACTATTATTCATGGAGGGATAATAGACTAAATAAAAGTGAATTACTATAGTTCAATCAAATTCAAATGTTTGAACCTTGATTATTAAAAAATCAGGGTTCAATTTTTTTTTCGACTAATCGTAATCCCTCTGGCTCAATTGTTATTAGACCATCTCTATAAAGACCACCGGCAATTTTTTTGAATAATTTTTTACTCATACCCAGTTTATTTTTAATGTCTTCCGGAGAACTTTTGTCATGGAGATCAAGAAAACCGTTATTATCTTTTATAAGTTGAAGCAGAGACTCACTTGAATCTATAACAGCATAGTAGCCCTTACGTTTTAAACTTATATCCAGTTTTCCATCCTCCCTTATTTTTGAAATCCACCCTGTTAGTTTCTCCCCTGTTTCAGGTTCCTTAAAAACTTCTGATCTATAAACCAATCCAGGATATTCATTATCTACAATAACCATTAAACCAAGAGGAGTACTTCCATAAACAATTAACTCAACTTCCTGATCTTCCTTTAATGTCGAAGTATCTCTGTTAAAGTAAATTTCAAGATCAGTATCACCTACCAACCCCTTTTCATCAAAATCGAGTACTATTCTTACAACAACTACAGTATCTTCAATAATAGGAACAGATTGCCTTCTGTTTGGAAGAAACAGATCTTTTTTTATTCCCATATCCAGAAAAGCTCCAAACTCCTGTATATCAACAACTTTTAGTGCAGCAAACTGATCAACTAAAGCATGGGGTTGATCTAATGTAGCACGTAAATTCCCTTTGGAATCGTTATAAACAAAAACATTCAACTCTTCCCCTGGGCCAATATCATCCGGGATATCCTGACCAGAAATATAAATCTCTCGGCTATCTCCATTGGTATCTTCACTTACTTCATTAAAAAAAGCTCCACCCTGAAACATTCTATCTATTTTTAGTATATTATAATCACCAATTTTTACCACTTACCTAACCTCTTGTATCCCGGTGAAGTTTTTCAATCAAAGACTGATATTTATCTACTATATATTTTCTTTTTACCTTCATAGTCTGAGTAAGTTCCTTTCCTATGGAAAAATTATTTCGTACAGCAAGAATTTTAGATATTCTTTCAAAAGATTTAAATCCATGCTCTCTTGAAATTAAGGAGCTTACCTCCTTCATTAAAATTGAATATATTTTATCATGTTCAATGGAATCCGCACCTTCAGTACTTATATCATATTCAGCAACTTTAAGTTCTCCAGCAAGACTCATTAGTTCGTCTTCATTTACAGCAATTAGGGCAGTCAACTGCTTTCTATCCTGACCAAGAAGAATTGCATGGTCAATGTAAAGACTCTCTTTCATCTTATCCTCAATAGGCTCTGGCTCCACATTTTCACCACCCATTAAAACTATTGTATCCTTTTCTCTACCAACAATAATTATTTCACCATTTTCTGTTTCTACACCTATATCTCCAGTATTTAGCCACCCATCTTTTCCAAGTACCTTATCTGTAGCTTCCTGATTTTTATAATAGCCTATCATTAACTGTGGACCAGTTGTATAAATAATACCCTTTTCTCCGACATTCGTTTTAGTACCATCATCTCGTCTTATTTCAACTTTAACATTATCAAAGGGAACTCCTATAGTTCCAAAAGTATTTGTTCCAAAAGTACGGGATAAAATACCTGGTGCACATTCAGTCATTCCATATGCATTGATCAAAGTAATACCTATGGAATTAAAAAGTTCATCCAGATATTTTGGAAGAGCTCCAGCTGCGGATGTGGCTCCACGCAAACGTCCGCCCACACTTGCTCTAAAAGGTTTAAACAAAATTATAGATAAATAATGTCCAGGCAAGGTAAAAAAGAAGACAACCACATTCATTATATGCCCCCCGGCCTTTTTTAAAGGAGACCTTTTTTTGAGGGAAACATACCCCCCTTTTAGATAGGTGAGAGAAGAGAGGTACAACTGATTAATTTTAATAAATGTAAATATAAGATATCGTTTAAATGCAGGCATCTTACTAAGTGTTTTAATTAGTTTCTGATAAATTGATTCCCATACTCTTGGAACAGATATAAGTATTTGAGGCCTTTCCTCTTTTAAATCTGCAGCAAAATTTTTAGGAGAAGAATAGACAAGAGTAACACCGGCAAAAAAAGCACAGTATTCAAAAGCTCTTTCGTACACATGCCAGGAGGGAAGCATTACTACAGTAGTTTCACCCTTTGCAGGATCTATTCCCAACCTTGGAGTATTTGCAATAACATTTTGTACAAAGTTTCCATGAGTCAGCATTACTCCCTTGGGGTTACCTGTGGTACCAGAGGTATATACAATTGTAAGAAGATCATCAGATTTTATCTCTTTTCGTATGTTTTCAACAAAATCGGGATCTTTTTTATACTGAGTCTGCCCTTCTTTAATTAAAGTATCAAAAAATACAATCTTTTCTACTAATGGTGATTCAACTTCTTCCAAAGAACCGGAATCAATAATAAATACCTTTTTTGCATGGACCCAATCATCCTGAGAAAAAACATCTTTAAGAGCAATAAGTTGAGCAACATTTTCCAAAATAAGATAATTTGAATCTGAATGATTAAAAATAAACTTTACTTCCCCAGGAGAAGTATCCGACCCTCTGGGTACAGAAACAGCCTGTAGTGCCATAATAGCAAAATCTGTAACAATCCACTCAAATCTGTTATTTACAAAAAAACCTATATGATCACCTTGTTTTATTCCATAAAAGGAAAACCCTGCTGTAAGCTCTTTTACAGCAAGAGCAGTTTCTTTAAATGTTTTCAAACTTACTGAACCATTTTTTTTAGTTTTATGAGAATTTCTAGTCGAAAAATTATCTTCTGCAAAGAAAGGCAGGTCTAAAAT
>JAOZPU010000274.1 GCA_029932585.1 Spirochaetia bacterium
CTTCCTCATACTTACTAGTATGGGTAAAAACTGTTTACTGCTTCAATAGTATCAGTTTTTTTTAATTTATTGCTCCGTCCCTATAATTCCTATAATTCTCTTGAAAATAATTTTTCGAAAGTCCGGTCAACTGCCAATAACAGCAAAAACATGGTTCCTCTTACCTCTCTGACGCTCAGTGCGTTCCACCAAAATTGCCGGGATTTTATTCTTGCAGTATTGTTTCAAAAGCAATAGAATAAAATTATTAGAAAACGTCCGGCAACTTCATGTATTTTGCGGGACGTTAGTTATATTTGGAAAATATAAAAAAACGGAGGTAGTTTCCTGCCTCCGTAATAATTTAAAATTAAGTTTCTAAACTTATAGTTAATTTTTTTCTATAGATTTTTTAGTTTTATCCTTCTGAGTCACGAGAGAAACAATAATCAGTGTAGCAAAACTCAATGGAATAGAAATTATCCCAGGATTATCAAGGGGAATAATTGCAGAAGATGCAGATAGTCCGTACTTAACAAACATACTTGGGGATAGTAATATTATTCCAATAGCAGATATCATACCTACAAGAATAGACCATGTAATTCCTTTAGCTGTTGTTTTCTTCCAGAACAGAAGCATAATAATTGCCGGGAAGTTTGCTGAAGCTGCAATGGCAAAGGCCCATCCTACAAGGAAAGAAACATTCATCCCCTTAAACAGAATCCCTAGTATTATTGCAAGTATTCCGACACCTACAGCTGCTATCTTTCCAATAATAACTTTACGTTTATCAGAGAGTTCAATACCCATGTAATTGTTAATAAGGTCATGAGCCACAGCTCCTGAAGATGCGACTATAAGACCGCTTACTGTTCCAAGAACTGTTGCAAAAGCAATTGCAGAAATAATAGCAAAGAGGATAGTTCCAAAATATCTGGCTAACAGAGGAGCGGACATATTACTGCTTTCAACGTCAAGAACTCCGTTAACCATGGCTCCCAGCCCAATAAAGAGTGTTAATATATAAAAGAATCCTATGGCAACAATAGCAAGGATTGTAGATTTTCGTGCATCCCTGGCACTCGGTACAGTATAGTATCGGATTAATACATGGGGAAGAGCTGAAGTTCCAAAGAAAAGAGCCAGCATAAGTGATACAAAATTTAGTTTGGAAAGAGGAGTTGATCCTTTATCTACTTTGAATTTTAGTCCCGGTCTCATTATTTCTTCACCGGAAGTTGGTTCCTGGTACCATAAAGATATACTAGCATCTTCATAACTGAATTTGCTGGAGACAAATCTTATAACCTCGCTGTCCTGTATTGTGGAAATAAATTTGAAAGGTCCAAGGCTGCCTGTTTTTTTAACCTCTTTCCCATCTACAATAATTTTACTCATGTGTCCTACTGAATAGAATCGTTTTTCTTCAATAGGTGCACCATTGTATAGTTTTTCTTTTCCACGGGCGGCCACAATGCTTAGAGTTTCAGTAAGTTTAACTCCATCCTTTTCTACTTTCCACCATGTTTCAATGTTCTGGCTTTCCAGGCGTAAAAAATGGCCTTTTTCAGTTTGGTAATTCCCGGTAATACTGTAACCGGATTCTTTGATTCCTGTTATTTTACCACTGGATGATATTGCACTGAGCTCTTTGAAATCATGATAGGAATCGGATGGATTTGTATCCAGCCCTTTGTTTAGAAGGAAAATAACAAGTACAGTAGAAAAAACTATAAGCAGACTTCCCTTAATAAACTGAACATAAGTGGTTGATTTCATTCCTGCTGTAGCTACAATAAATATAACTATACTACCAACCATTATTACCCCAACATAGTGTGGAAGTCCTAAAAGTGGAGTTACTAAAGCCCCTGCACCAACCATCTGAGGAATCAGATAAAAGATAGATACCATGAGGGTACTTATTCCAGCCATTAGCTGAATACCTTTCGAATTAAACTTTGAGTCAAGGGCATCTGTAAAAGTATACTTTCCCAGTTTTTTCATAGGCTCTGCGACAATAAAAAGTGCTACTACCCATCCTGCAAGATATCCAATCGAATATAGAAAACCATCATATCCGGAAAAGGCTATCATACCGCAAATACCAAGGAAGGATGCTGCAGATAAATAGTCTCCAGCGAAAGCAATTCCATTTACAGTCCAGGGAATTGATCCTCCTGCTGCAAAGTAATCTTTTGAAGATGAAGATTTCCTTGCTGCCAGTATTGAAATTGCAAGTACTGAAACTACAATAATTAAAAAGAGCATGATAGGGAGAATTGATGCTTCATATATCATTTGTTATCCCCTTTTCCCATTGATCGCTGTTTATTTTCTTCTTTTGTACAGAAATAGTTATAGAGAAGTCCTGAGATTATGGCAAAGAGAATGAGACTAAAGCCATAAAAAACAGCAAGATTTAAACCAAACAAAGTTCTGGTTTCCATTTTCCCCGGGATGAGGGCATTTATTGCTACGAATCCCGCATAGAGGACTCCATAAACAATAAATAATTTTATTCCAAGTTTTCTTTTATAGTCAGATGCGTAATCTTTTTCTGACTGAGCGACAGGTTCATGCAGCATATTATACCCTCTATGAATTATGATGAGCATAATTTATCATATACAGTGATATTTGTATATCTTTTAATTTTTTCTGCGTTTTTATGTGGATGGATCAAATAAAAGAGTTATAGAAGTCTTCGGTGAAAAGGGGACGGAGCAGTCAAAATAACCGCTGTATTATAATAATCCGATTCGAAAATCCTATTTCATTCGTAGTAAAGATTTAATTTCGCCACAATCCTGTCCTAATCCAATTTTTAAATTTTAATGCTGAATTCTTTGACCAAAAATTAATATTTCCATTATTTTTAGTTCATTT
>JAOZPU010000099.1 GCA_029932585.1 Spirochaetia bacterium
CGCCTATTAAGCGCTCTGTCCGTAAAAACCTTTCCATTTTCTAAAATAACCTTTTGAAGATACTCAAAATCCACATCCTTAATTGACCCAATTAAATTATATAACATAGTTAAATTTCTGTTATACTCTAAACTCTGATTATTTACTGATATATTTTTACTATATGAAAAATCGCTTTCAATTAAAATTTTCTCTAAAGGTGTTTCCTTAAGAATTTCTCGTAAATACTCGGCTTTCACTTTTAATAAAAAAGGTGAAAAAGATATATAAAAACCCATATTTGTCAATATTTTCATAGTCTCCAAAGATCCTGAAAAAGAGTGGATCATTACCGGAATCTTGCTGTAATATTTATTATCTATTTTTATTACTATTTTTTCCTTTAGTATTTCTAAAAGAAGGCCCCAGGCCCTTACACAGTGAATCGCCACAGGAATATTCAGAGAGACAGCAAGATTAAGCTGAGCTTTAAAAACCTCCTCCTGATGATCAAAGGTCGCCCTTGAGGGATAAGCTCTATCAAGACCGATTTCTCCCAAACCTTCACCACTATTTTTAAGATAGTAATGAAGGTTATCAAGCCAGTTTTCGGGCAGAGAGTCAACATACCAGGGATGCACACCATAATAAGGAATAATATCTCCAGGATAAAGTTTGGCAAGTGCTGCAACAAGATCCCAGTCCATAGGAGAGGTACCATTACAAACAGATATATTCCCCAAACCAATAAAAGACTTTACAATTCCCTTATTATAATTTTCCTGAAAGCAGGAATTCCAGGGTATAGTTTGCAAATGGAGATGAGCATCCAGTCTAGGTTTTAACACTTCTTGTTGCAATAAGATCAATTCCTGTATTATCTATATTTTTAATAATTATATCATCTCTTAGTATGGGTATATCAAGATCCATTCTATAAATTTTATTTAATAAAGAATCTATTTGACCTTTTGGAATAGTTCCAGTAGTCATAACAGGTATTCTGCTTATCCAGGATGAGTTTATATTTATAGTTGCTGTAACAACTCTTTTTGGTGAAAGGATCTCCTCCCTGCCATAAACAATCCCCCTTGGGCATTTGTTCCCTGTAACTGTAATCTCATTTTCATTTTCCCACTCTGCCGAGATTCTACAGCCCAAAGGACAGGATATACATATCATATCTTTTTTCATACTATTCTAACCTCCAGAGTATTTTCCGTACAATCTGATATATGTACCGAATCCTTTGGGATATCAAAGCTTATCATTTCTGATGGCTGTATATGTTTTAGTACTTTGTTAAATATTTCCTTACCGTTTACACTCGCTATAAGTTCTGCCCTATTTTTAACAATCATGGTTCGAAGATAGAATTTATTTTCTTCAGATGGGGAATAAAAATTAGGTACAATATACTTCACATTCTTACCAGGTAAAGTTCTAAATTGATCTGAAGGAGTTTTTTTATCAAGATAATCTGCCACATAGTTTCCACAACGCTCAGATTCCTCGGTAACAAAATCTACCAAATCATGAACATGGAGAACATTCCCACAGGCAAAAATACCATTTTTAGCTGTCATTAACTGCCTGTCTACAATAGGTCCGTTAGTTTCAGGGCTAATAGATATGCCAATTTTCTGTGCAAGTTCATTATCCGGCACAAGACCAACAGCTAAAAGCAGAGAATCACATTTTATATTAAAACTCTTATCCTTCTGCTGTATTCCATTTTCCATGGGAATAACATCTATAGATTCTACACGATCCTTTCCATGAATATCTCCTACAACATGGGAAAGATATAGGGGAATATCAAAGTCATTTAGACACTGAACAATATTTCTGGTAAGACCTGCAGGATATGGTTGTATCTCGATAACAGCCTTTACCTCTGCTCCAATCCATGTCATTCTTCTGGCCATTATAAGTCCGATATCCCCGGACCCTACAATGACGCATTCTTTCCCTGGTATATAACCTTCCATATTCACAAGACGTTGAGCCAGGCCGGCTGTAAACACGCCTGAAGGCCTTGTTCCAGGTGTACCTATACTGCCTCTGTTTCTCTCCCTGCATCCATTGGCAAAAACAACTGTCTTAACAGAAAACTTAATCATTCCTGTTATTCGTGATAAGCCATAAACATATTTAAGATCACCAGCTTCTTCAATGTCCATAACTGTCATATCAATAAAGACTTCTATATTTGAAGTCTCAACCATATCGATAAATTTTTCCGCATATGCAGGTCCGGAAAGTTCTTCTTTAAAATGATGCAGACCAAAACCATTGTGAATACACTGATTCAGAATACCACCCATAGAATTTTCCCGTTCTGCAACTGCAACTGAAAAACCCCGTTTGGAAACTTCCAGAGCAGCTGCCATACCCGCAGACCCTCCACCAATAACAAGGGTATCAAATTTAAATTCTTTCATTGTATCCCCCTGTAACTATTAACCTTCAACTCCCCTATTCTATCCTTTATAAGCCATGAGTTCTTACCTCTTTTTGTAATCTCTTCATAGCTTAAGCCTGTTTCTCTTTGAATAATTTTAATTATTCGATCTGTACAAAAACCGCCCTGGCATCTTCCCATTTGAGCTCTTGTGTAAAATTTAATACCATCAAGTGTAGTGTGGCCATGTTTTACAGCAGCTATAATTTCAGCTTCACTTACAGACTCGCACCTGCATACAATCTCGCCATAAGCCGGATCCTTCTCTATTAAAAGATCTGCTTCTTCAGGAGGAAGTGTTCTCATTCGGGGGACTTTTTCTATTGAAGGTTCATAGGAGGATTTTTCTATAAGAATCAGACCATCTTTTTTAAGAAGATCTTTAACATATTCTGCAATTGCAGGAACTGCAGTTAATCCTGGAGACTGAATGCCCGCGACCTGAATAAAATGGGGCTGTTTAGACGAAATATCTATATAAAAATCTCCACCTTTAAGAACAGGTCTAAGCCCTGTAAAGCTCGTAATTATATCCCGCTGAGAAATAGAAGGAACCATTCTTCTTGCTGAGCTGAACACCATATCAAGATTTATAGAAGTAGTAGAAACATCTTCCTTACTTTTCTGAGGGATAGCAGTAGGTCCAAGCATTGTTGTTCCCTCTACTGTTGGAATAACAAGAATACCCTTGGAAACACTATCAGGAACAGGAAAAACTACATGATCAGTTCTGGCAGCAGAATTACGATCCAGCAAAAACTCTTCACCTTTACGGGGAGTTATTTCAAATTTTTCCGCATTAAATATGGTGGAAATTTCATCTGCAAAAAGTCCCGAAGAATTTACAATCCATTTACTGAAAATTGTATTACCCATTTCTGAGGTAACTTCATAAATACCCGAATTTTCTGCTGATGCAACTACTTTAAAATTGGTAAAAAGCTCTACACCATTTTTTAATGCAGATTCTACAAGAGAAAAAACAAATCTATAGGGTTCAATTATTCCTCCTGCAGGAGCATATAAACCTCCAACAACATCTGTATTAAGTTTGGGTTCAAGGGCAAGCATTCGTCTTTGGTTGCACATCTCTATGCCAACAACTTTATTGGAAATACCATTCATATACAGTTGTTCAACTGTTTTCATCTCTTCAATAGAAAAGGCTGCAACTATTATTCCACATCTTTTAAAAGGAAAATGCAGTTCCTGTTCCAGTTGATCAAACATCCGGTTCCCCTGAACTTCGAGTTTCGATTTAAGATACTCTGATCCATGATGAAATCCTCCGTGAATGATGCCCGAATTTGCCTTGGAAACACCAAAAGAGACATCACATTCCTTTTCCAGCAGGGCTACCTTTAAATTGTATGAAGATAATTTCCGTGCAATAGATGCACCTACAACCCCAGCTCCTATAATTGCTACATCAAATATTTTTTCATTCATACCTAATCTTCCACAATCTGTAAAAAAATGTCAATTGTTCTTTTGTGATTTTTTTTGTTCTTTTTTGTACTATTGTATGCACTGTCCTATTATGTCATAATTATTATAATATATTAAAAATAACCGGTCAGGAGTCAAAATGACAATACTTGTAACAGGTGGCGCAGGGTATATAGGAAGTCATACAATTATAGAACTTCATAAAGCTAATCATGAGGTAATTGTAGTAGATGATCTAAGTAACAGCAGTAAAGAATCTTTAAAAAGAGTAGAGGAAATAAGTGGAAAACAGGTTAAATTTTATAATTTCAGTGTTCTTAATAAAGATAAATTAAAAGGAATTTTTAAAACCAATAAAATTGATACAGTTATCCACTTTGCCGCATTCAAAGCTGTGGGAGAATCTGTAGCCTTTCCATTAAAATACTACCATAACAATATTTCCGGAACAGTTACACTTTTAGAGGTCATGTCAGAATTTAATGTAAAAAATATTGTATTCAGCAGTTCTGCTACTGTTTATGGAGATCCTGCAAGAGTACCAATTGATGAATCTTTTGCTCTTAGTGTTACAAATCCATATGGCCGTACAAAACTAATGATGGAGGAGATACTCCAGGATGTATATAGAGCTGATAACAAATGGAACATAGTTATTCTGCGTTATTTTAATCCTGTTGGGGCACATAAAAGCGGCCGTATAGGTGAGGATCCAAATGGTATTCCAAATAATCTTATGCCCTTTATTAGTCAGGTCGCAGTGGGTAAACTGAAAGAACTGGCTGTTTTTGGTGACGATTACAACACTGTAGATGGTACAGGAGTAAGAGATTATATTCATGTAGTAGACCTTGCCTATGGACATGTAAGTGCTCTAAAAAAGATTACTGATAATTCCGGTCTAAACATATACAACCTGGGGACAGGAAAGGGATACAGTGTCCTTGAAACCCTTCATGCATTCGAAGCAGCATGCGGCAAAAAATTAAAATATAAAGTTGCTCCAAGAAGAGCCGGTGATATAGCTTCCTGTTACGCACTACCGGACAAAGCAAAGAGAGAGTTAGATTGGCAGGCAACAAGAAATATGGAAGAGATGTGTATTGATGCCTGGAGATGGCAGACAAATAATCCTGAAGGATATAAAAGTGGAAAATAAGACCGGGCCAAAAGTGTATGGAGAAAGCTTTAAGGTACACACCTATGAGGTGGATACACACAACAGACTTACTATTCAGGCTTTAGCACAGTTTCTTCAGGAATCTGCATCAAATCATGCAGCTAGACTTGGTTTTGGTGTTGAATTTCTTTTAAAAAATAATAGAACTTGGGTTCTAAGTCGTTTAGCTGTTGAAATTAAAGAATTTATACCTCTGGGTGAAACTATTACAATAAAAACATGGCCGGCAGCTACTGAAAAACTTTTTTTTATACGAGATTTTGAAATTTCAAACAGTAATGGAAAGATTATTGGATCTGCAACAAGTTACTGGATTTTTATAGATACCGAAAAAGGGAGACCAGTTCATCCTTCCAAAAATGAAATTGTTTTTGATTATGAAAATATAAAAAGAGGTTTTACCCGATCACTTACTAAGTTACCCTCTATGAACAAGATGCTTCCTTTAAAATCCTTTCATGTAAGGTACAGTGATCTTGATTTAAATAATCATGTAAATAATATTAAGTACATTGAATGGGGAATGGAAGGGATTGATCCGGATTACAGAAAAACCCATATTCCCTTTTTACTTGAAATTAATTTCTTATCTGAAGCTAAATATAGCAACATAGTAGATCTTTCAATGGAGCCAGACTCTTTAGATGGCTTTATGCATTATTTGGTTATTAATGATACCGAGATTTGCAGAATAAAATCTGTTTGGAAAAAACAGTAAGGGCAATTCGTGAATTGCCCCAACAGGGCGCGGAAACCGCGCCCCCACTAAGATACTGATAGGTTAATTAGGTGAGTTTTTTACGGACAGTCGCTGATACATATTCTCCGGCAAGAACAACTACAAATATTGATATGAGAATCATACTAACATTTTGCCATTTAAACATGTTCATTGAACTGGTAAGTAAAATACCAATACCACCGGCACCAACAAGACCAATAACTGAAGATTGCCTGATATTTATATCCCATCTAAAAATTGATGTACCAATTATTATGGGCATAACCTGAGGTAATACCCCAAAAATAAAAACCTTTGCTCCATTTGCACCAGTAGCACGCATTGCCTCTACCTGCCCATGATCAATTTCTTCTATTGATTCAGAAACTAGCTTTGCCATAAACCCAAGAGATCTCATAGTAAGAGCTGCAACACCGGCAACAACTCCAGGTCCAAAAAACACAACAAATATAAGCCCCCAGACAAGTTCATTTACTGAACGGCTGGTTACAATAATAACTCTAGCTACCATTTGTACTATGGGGTGAGGGGTTGTGTTTCGTGCATTTAAAATTGCCAGAGGAAAAGAAAGAATTACTGCAAAAATTGTACTTAAAGTAGCAATATTTATGGTTTCGATCATAGAGGGTATAATTGCTTTAATAAAAACAACACTGGGTGGTGTCATTCTATGTAATAAATCTACTGCCTGAGCAGGAGCATCTGTAACAAAAGGCCAATAAATATCAACACTTTGTGTGGCCCATATAAATATAAGTAAAAGAACAAACTCAATACCATAACGTTCAAGAGATTGTTTTTTGGAAAACCGCTTCCAAATAGCTGGTTGAATCTCGGTCATTGTAGTCTACTCCTAACTTTACTGCTTATAAATTCCATTACCAGAACAATAACTATAATTGCTATTAAAATAGCCAAAGCAGTATCATACTCATAACGATGGAAGGCATTAAATAATGCACCACCAATACCACCGGCACCAACTATTCCAATAATTGTTGATGCACGTAAATTTATATCCAGTAGATATATACTAAGACCAACATATCGTGGCAGAACCTGTGGTGCTACCCCATAAAGCTGCACTTTAAACCAGTTTGCACCAGTTGCACGAACAGCTTCTACCTGACCTTTATCTATATTTTCAATTGCCTCTGCAAGAAGCTTACCCATAAAACCAAGAGCAGTAAAAGACAAAGTTAATATTCCGGGAAAAGGCCCGAAACCAAAGGCTTTTACAAACATTATTGCCACCAGAATAGGTGGGAATGATCTTGCTAAAACAATAAATGCCCTTGCAATTACATAAACAAATTTAACTGAAATATTTGCTGCTGCTGCCAGTGAAAGAGGAATTGCCAGGAAGATACTAACAGTTGTAGCAATAATTGCCATTTGCAGAGATTCAAACACTCCCTTATATATCATTGTCCACCTGGAATAATCCGGTGGAAACATTCTCTGGAAAAAATCAACAGCCCTGGGCCAGCCAGTCCTCATTCTATCCAGATTAAAATTCATATCGTTAATTGCATAAATTAAATATGCACTGCCAACAAGTATAACAATCCAGCGAAGAATAGGATTTTTTATAAAATGGTCTCTTTTCCAAACAGTAGAAGCACCGGTATCACTCACCTTACTCCTCCTCATCTTCAACTTTTCTAATTGTTTTTGACCAATCCTCTTCACCATATATCATAGTAAGAGTCTCTGCAGTTACCTTTGAAGGAGGACCATCAAATACAATTACACCATCTGCCATACCTATTATTCTATCAGCATAGTCCTGGCCAAGTTTAACATCATGGATATTAATTATAGCAGGGATTCCCTTCTCTATTGCAAGATCTTTAATTAACTGCATTATAATCATTGCAGTTTTAGGATCCAATCCGCTTGTAGGTTCATCTACAAGAAGTATTTTTGGATGCTGAATTAATGCTCGAACTATTCCAACCCGCTGGCGCTGCCCTCCGGAGAGGGCATCTGCGCGCTGATTATGATAGCCCTTTAACCCTACTCTTTCGAGCAGGGAAAAGGCTTCATCCACAGCATCCTGAGGAAAGCGTCGAAACATGGCATTAAAAAAACCAACATATCCCAAACGGCCGGAGAGGACATTTTCCATTACAGTAAGACGCTCAATTAGATTGTACTCCTGAAATATCATTCCCATCTGTCTTCTGGCATTATGAAGATCTTTACCTTTTAAACCGGTTAACTCTAAATCATCAAGAAAGACCTCACCACTTGAGGGTTCTACCAGACGGTTGATACATCTAATTAATGTACTTTTACCCGCTCCGGATGGTCCAAAAATGGCAACGATCTGTGGGTTATCAATATCCAGCGAACACCCTTTAAGTGCATGCTGCCCGGTAGGATAAGTTTTATCCAGGTTTTTAACGCTAAACATATACAGGATTCTCCTCTTTATCTATTTCACATTATCAAATGTGTATTGTGTTCCATTGTGCGCCTGTATAGTTCTAATAGGAGCCCATGCTTTTTCATAAGTTACAGGAATAAAACCATCAACACCGGAGAATTCTTCTCCTAATGGAGTTCCTGCAAATTTATAGCTTAAAAAAGCTTTCTCAATATTAGCTTTTAGTTCAGCTGAAAGATCATGAGCATATCCAAAAGAGGTAGTTGGAAATGCCTGGCTTTCCCATACAACTCTTATTTTATCCATACTTACAACGCCTCTGTCAGCCATTCTATCCAGAACAGAAGAAGCTATACATGCAGCTTCATAGTCGCCGTTAAATACACCAAGAATACTGGAATCATGACCACCGGAATAAACTACTTCATAATCAGTTCCAGGAGTAATACCTTCATCAGGGAAAAGTGCTCTAGGAGCCTGGTTCCCTGAATTTGAAGATTCTTCTGTGTGAGCCACTTTGTGTCCCTTAAGATCTTCAATAGACTGAATTGGACTGTCCATAGGAACAATTACCTGAAGCTTATAACCATAGCTGCCATTCGCTGAACCCATTCCATCAGAACCAGTTCCCATTAGTGAAAACGGAACATAACCTGCAAGGTTTACAGCAAAACATGTAGGACCAGTAGAAATACCGGCAATATGCAGTCTTCCGGATCTCATTGCTTCAATTTCTGCAGAATAAGATTGTGTTGTGTAATAACGAACTTCTTTTCCTGTTATTTTTGCAATATGGTCAAGGAAAGGCTGAAACATTTCAACATATACAGCTGGATCTTCCAGGGGTGTATATGTAAAGAAAAGGACATCAGGATCTTTAATATTTGCTTCATTTTTAGGTGCATCTGCAACTAAATCTCCATCTGCATCACAATACATTACATCAAGCAAGCCTCGGCTTGTACATTCTGGTTCTGATGTATCAACATCTTTCTGTCCCGCAGCAAAACCAAATCCTGCTGAAATAAGCAGAATCATGAAAATTAGTAGTAATTTTTTCATTTACTATCTCCTTTTGTTTTTTTATATTAAAACCTTGTAGGGAAGGGTTTAAAACCCTTCCCTACAAGTTTAATATCCTCTCTTTGTAAGAATAACATCCACAATCTCTTTAAACCCATCTCCGGAATCTTTCTCTGATTTATAGACCGGATAATATTCCATCCTGTCCAGAAAATTAACTATATTGTTAACTGCTGCACTATACTTCAATTCCTTAAACATGGGTTCATCATTTGGGGAATCACCAATATAAATAATTTTATCCTGCATATTGCCAAGGTGATTGCCTGTAAAATCCATTAAAAATCGATCAAAACATATTAGTTTATCATAATCACCATACCAGCAATTTATATGAATACTTGAAATTTTATATACTGCACCTTCCTCTTCTATTATTCGGCATATTTTTTCAATCTCCTCATCCCCAAGGGGAGGAACATCTTCGCAAAAATCTATAGCCAAATCTGCAATTCGAAATGGTTGATCTGCAGAAATACCGCAACCTGGCACTTCAGAAAGAACCCTTTTACTAATTTTATCAAGACCAGCTCTTCCTGCATTCCTCTCCTTATCCGTTTGGAGGTATACCCGCTTCATCTTCTTATTGGTTCTGCTATATGTAAAATAGAAGGCTCCATTTTCACCTATAATACCAGCTACAGGCCACATTCTGGCAAAATAATCACACCAACCAGCAGGTCTTCCAGTTACCAGGACAACTTTTATCCCGGATTTTGAAAGTTGCAAAATATCCTGTAAAGTCGAGGCAGGCATCATACCTTCAGTTGTAATAGTATCATCAATATCTGTAAAAAGATATTCAAAATTTTTACAAAACTCAGTCTCAATAGAACTTATATCCAGTATAGACACTTATTATTTTCCCTCAGATTTAATAATTTCAATATTTAATGCTTCTAAATCATATCGAAGATCTTCATCAAAAAATTCGTCTGTTACAATAATATCAACTTTTGCCAAGGGAGCAATGACAAAATTGGTTACTTTTCCAAGCTTCGAGGCATCGGCAACACAAATAACAGGACCCTGGGTTCTATCCATCATGCTCCTGGTTATTCCAGCTTCCTGATATACAGGAGATGTCAGACCTTTATCAAAACATAAGCCATCTACACCCATTATTATTTTAGATGTAATAATTTGATTAACAGTATTAACAGCAAAATCACCAATAAGGCAATTTGACTGATATCGATATAATCCACCGGTAAGTATCATTTCAACCCCGGATCGTCCGCCGAAATCAGCAACTGCAGCAACATTATTTGTAATAACCCTAACATCTTTTCTATCTTCCAAAAATCTAATAACCTGATATGTTGTTGAACCGCTATTTATAAAAACGGTATCTCCATCTTCAATTAAAGCTGCAGCAGCTCTGCCAATTGATTCTTTCTGCTGGGGATTAATTCTGTCTTTCTCAGAATAATTAAACTCCCGTTCAACCTTCTGGGTAAGTATGGCACCACCATGAGTTCTCTCAAGAACCCCTTTTTCCTCTAACAAAGAGAGATCACGCCGTATAGTTATAACCGAAACTTCCAGACTTTTACTTAAGGCTTCTACAGTAACAAGGCCATTCTGTTTTATCAGTTCCATTATTTTAGACTGCCTGGCGGCAGGAATAATATTTAAACCCATATATATCCTTTTTTTAAAGTAAGTGTCAGTCTATATCCAAGTATTTGATATGTCAAACATTTTGT
>JAOZPU010000275.1 GCA_029932585.1 Spirochaetia bacterium
TTGTTGTTCCTATTAGTGACGTTATTCCCGGGGATATTGTTCATGTAAAACCAGGCGAGAGGGTTCCTGTCGACGGAAAAGTAATTAGTGGAAATACTTCAATTGATGAGAGTATGATAACCGGTGAGAGTATGCCTGTGGAAAAGACTGTTGGAGATTCACTTGTGGGCGGCACAATGAATTCCTATGGATCTGTTCGTTTTGAAGCAGTCCATGTTGGAAAAGATTCAGTATTGTCCCGAATTATCTCTGTAGTGGAAGAGGCTCAGGGCTCAAAAGCACCTATACAGAAACTTGCAGATAAAGTTGCAGCTATTTTTGTTCCTATTGTCCTGGTAATTGCCCTGGGTACATTTTTAATTTGGTGGCTGGTGGTAGGATCTTTGACAAATGCAGTTATAGCTGCAGTAGCAGTCTTGGTAATAGCCTGCCCCTGTGCTCTTGGTCTTGCAACTCCTACAGCAATTATGGTTGGTACAGGTATTGGGGCGAGCCGGGGAATACTTATTAGAAATGGTGAAGTACTGCAGCTTGCAGGAAAATTAACTACTGTTATTCTGGATAAAACAGGTACAGTTACAAAGGGGAAACCTGAATTACAGGAAATTATATCCCTGAATAATATGCCTGAAGATGAACTTCTTAAAATAGCAGCCTCTTTGGAGAATAATTCTGAGCATCCCCTGGCATTGGCTATTGTCGATGCTGCATCGGCTCGAAATCTTGAAATAATTGAAAGTAAAGAATTTACAGCTATTCCTGGTAAGGGCATAAGAGGAAAAATTAATGACCGGGAATATCTTATTGGTACAGAAACTTTTATGGTTTCAAATAATATTGATATAAAATCTATTCTGGAAAAAAAGGCAGCCCTTGAACTAAAGGGAGCTACGGTAATGATCCTGTCGGATATTTCCGGAAACAGTTCAGACAATACTCCGTCTGCTTTAATTTCAGTTGCAGATGGTATAAAGGAGAACTCTGTTGAGGGTGTTGAACTGTTAAAGAAACTTGGTCTGGATATCTATATGATAACAGGTGACAATTCAAGAACAGCCAAAGCCATAGCTTCAAAAGCCGGGATAGAAAACGTGCTTGCAGAGGTTCTTCCTGAAGGCAAAGCAGAAGAAGTTCGCAAGCTTCAGGAAATGGGTAAGGTTGTTGCAATGGTTGGAGATGGAGTTAACGATGCTCCGGCACTGGCTCTTGCAGATGTTGGAATAGCAATGGGAGAAGGTTCTGATATTGCCATGGAGTCTGCAGATGTAACCCTTATGAGGGGTGATTTAAGAGAAATTTCTGCAAGCATACTCATTTCTAAAAAAACTATGAGCAAGATAAAACAGAATCTGTTCTGGGCTTTCTTCTATAATATTATTGGAATACCTTTTGCAGCACTGGGTTTTCTTAATCCTATAATTGCAGGAGCAGCAATGGCTTTCAGTTCAGTTTCTGTAGTTTCAAATTCATTGAGTCTAAAGAGATTTAAAGTAGATAAAAACAGAGCAAAGAATAAACAAAGCAAATTAGAATTTGAGGAGAACAATATGACAGCAACAATAATTAATGTAGAAGGAATGACTTGTAACCATTGTAAGATGAGTGTAGAAAAAGCGGCATTAAATTTGGACTTTGTAAAGGAAGCAGTTGTGGATCTTGACAGCAAAGAACTCAAAGTAACATTTAAAGGATCAGGAAGTGAAATTGATTCAGTAAAAAATGCAGTCAGGGAAGCCGGTTATACACCTGTATAATCCAGTTGAACAGAATACTACAGGGAATGAAGAAACGATGGGATGCTTACTTAAAAAAGCTGGGAGATGCAAACCAGAAAACGTATGGCAATCAGAGACTTGACTGTTGTAATATGCCGGATAAGGAGAAAGGACACCTGAAACAGCATTGATACAAAAGGAGACCCTGATAAATCCTTTGATAATAATAATCTGAAGTTAGGCAGAATATACCCAACTGTTTTTAGATATAGTTTGTTAGGCTTGACTAATATTTGTGATTATGACATGTATATTACAGTTTTTGTAATATATAAAGGAGTTGAATTTTATGTCACAGATTCTACCGGGATTTATTGTAGGTCTAAGAGAAGGGTTAGAAGCATTTTTAATTATAAGTCTGATGCTTGAATATCTTAATAAACTGCAAAGAAAAGATCTTATGTCTTTTGTCATGAAAGGTATGTATGCAGGGCTTGGAATTTCCCTGCTGTTAGGTGCACTATTATGGTTAATTAGCGGTGCCCTCGATAATGGAAGTGATGCAGTAGCCAAGCTATGGGAGTCCGGAGCTTCTCTGGTTGCAGTACTTTTTATATCGTATTTTATATTCTGGATGATAAAACACGGCAGCAGCATGGCCGGGGATGTTAAAAAATCTGTAGATGATCATCTATCAGGAAATGGATTGTTTATTTTATCAGCTGTTGCGGTTGCCAGAGAGGGCACCGAAATTGCTCTGTTTGCATTTACTTCGGAAGCAAAAGGAATCTATCTGTCCGGAAATATGGCAGGCGTAATTATTTCAGCTTTAATTGCATGGTTGCTTTATAAATCCCTTGTTAGAGTAGATATTGGACTGATTTTTAAGGCAACCCTGATCTATCTTATCCTACAGGCTGCATATCTGTGTGGATATTCAATTCATGAACTTTTATCAGCATTCAAGGAAACAGGCATTCTTAATTCGGATAGTTTCTTATTTACAAAGGTATACAATTTCAAGGATACCCTTCTCGATCATAAAACAGGTCCTCTTGGTATCTTTCTCAATATTTTTATTGGATGGTATTCAAGACCTGAATATGTACAGTTTATCTTTCAGATTCTCTATTTAACTGG
>JAOZPU010000100.1 GCA_029932585.1 Spirochaetia bacterium
AGGTAACTGTCCCTGTCATATATATTATTGAAAGTTAACAGAAACATATGGGTAAATCCCTTGGTTTTGCCCTCGGGGCTGTTATTAATACCCCATTCCATACTGGCTATTTCCGAAATAACAAATTTAAGTTGGTTAAATTCATTCTCAATCTTTTCAATCTCTGCCTCGTCAATTCCTTCTTTAAAGGAAAATAATACACTGTGTCTAATCATAGATCTATTATCCTTTACCTAAGATCCGGGGTCAAGTAAAATTTATGCTGTAAATTCTTACTGTAACTATCAATCAAAATATGATAGGCTTTTTACAATGATCAACAGATTTGGAAAAAACAGAGCTAAACTTAAAACAAAAATACTCCTTTTAATATTTCTAATCCTCCTTATCCAGATAACTATTATCAGCTCATTATCTCTTTTTATTTTTAACAGACAGATAACACGAACAACAGAACTTGAGCTGGCAAGAGAACTTGAAAGTACGAAACTCTCTTTGGAAGGATTAAAAAATAGACTTTACAATAGAATACATCTACTTAAATACACTCTGGAAAGTATGAAGGAACAAGAGCTTAACCGATTAAAACTCTATGATATTATTAATACTCATTTTTCTTCCATCAAAGCAGACAGAGCAGTACTACTCAATGAAGACGGGACTACAATATTTTCTATTCACAGAGAAGGTTCCATATATCCGGTTGAGAAAGAATTAAATCTAAATGATTTTCGTTTTGTAATGAATAAAATAGTGTTAAGCGGTGAAGAGAAAGCAGGGCTGTACCTGGTATCCGGAACTAAAATATATCATAACTCAGGTAAAAATTTTTTTCTTTTTTTTATAAATAACCTTGACAATAATTTTGCAAATAATCTATTTAAAGAAACAGGTATTAACTTTGCCTTGTTTTCAGAGGATTCCATTCTCTCTACAGTTGTACCGGAATTTAAACTCCCTGAAAATACTACTGCCAATACAACACTGATATGGATATCGTCTATTCCCTACCAGGCTAGAATTGAAATGATATCCACCGATATTCCGGAAGGAGTTACCCTTGTGGTACTTAGATCCGCTCTTCAGGATAATCTTTATAAAAGGCAGTTAACATCTATTTTCCTTGCCTCCTTTTTTATTACACTTATAATTTCTCTGGGATATGCAGTAGGTATAACAAACAGGATCCTGATCCCTTTTTATGAACTTAATACATGGATGTCAAAATATCTAGAAACAGGAACACTGGGAGAACTCACAATAGAAAGGAGAGACGAAATAGGATTTCTTACTCAAACCTCAAAAACTATTGTTCAGAAGCTGATCTCTGAAGAAAATATTATTCGAAAGCAACTGGATGAAATTTCATTTCTTAATAAATACAATACAGAAATTATGCATAACCTCAAAGCAGGTGTACTGATGGCAGATTATAACGGTACTATTAGTTTTTATAATAATTATATTGATTCACTTCTTGATCTTAAAGGGTTAGATATAAGAGAAAAATCTATTGAAGATATATTTATTTCCTATTTTACACCCGAGGGTGATTGGCCTAATTTCCCAACAATAGATCTTACTCTGGAAAAAGAATATCCCGTACGACTTACAACAGGGATATCTGAAGAAGTAAAATTTATAGTCAAGATATCACCCCTGCCTGAATCTTCCGGCAGCCGTAAAACTTTAATTGTTTTAGAGGATATTACTGCTACTGAAAGATTGTGGAACAGAATAATGGTAACGGAAAAAGTCTCATCCATGGGATTACTCTCTGCTGGAATGGCTCATGAAATAAATAACCCCCTGGGTTCGATACTTTCCCACATAGGCTACCTTAAAACTGTTGAGACAGATGACGAAAAAATAGACTCTATTAAATGGATTGAATCCGAGACCAGAAGAATCGGGGATATTGTCATGAAAGTACTGACATTTTCAAGAACCAGCGAAAATGTTAACGAGCCTTCAGATATTAACAACATTATAAATGAAGTTATTGATATAAGTAAGTTTAGTATTAAAAACAGGATGATTGAAATAAAAAAGAAACTATACGATAAAGAATCACTACTTTCATCTATTTCCAAAGATGAGTTTAAGCAGATCTTCCTGAATTTGTTTCTAAATGCGACTCAGGCAATCAGTGACAGCGGTGTGGTTGCTATCGAAACGAAAAAAGAGATCGATTACATTTTAATTATTATCTCCGATTCCGGACATGGAATCAAAGCAAAGGATCTTAAAAATATCTTTAATCCCTTCTTCTCTACAAAGGCATTAAAGAACACAAGCGGTCTGGGGCTCTCAATAACCTATAGCATCATTCAGAAAGCAGGTGGAGATATTGAGATTGCAAGTACCCCCAAAGAAGGAACTATTGTCAAAGTCAAACTACCTGTATTAGAACAAGAGGATATTAAAATATGAATGTATTGATAGTCGATGATGAAGCAGGTTTACGACGGGGAATTTTAAAAAGATTATCTATTGAAAACTACAGTATGTTCGAAGCGCCCGATACCATGACGGCTCTGGAAATAATTCAAAATGAAAAGATAAATATTATACTCCTGGATCTGAGGCTTGGAGAAGAGGACGGGTATCAGTTTCTAAAGCGTCTTAAAGCAAATGAACCGGATATAAGAGTAATTGTAATTACGGGCTATGGAACAATTAAAAGCTCTGTTGCATGCATAAAAGAGGGAGCATCAAACTATCTGACAAAACCTATAGATATGGATATTTTGATATCTACTATCAGTAGTGAGGTTGAAAAAATTCATCTTTTTGAAGAAAATATCAGTTTAAGGCAAAGTATTAACGATCTTGCAGGAACAAGTAAACTTTTGAAATATGTAAAATCACTCCCTACTCATATAGATACTGTAATTAATAAGGTAAAAAATTCCAATGTCAGTATCCTGATCAGTGGAGAAACAGGGACAGGAAAAGAAGTTACAGCTAAGAAGATTCATTTCTCTGGGGACTACAGCCAAAAACCATTCATAGGTCTCAACTGTTCAGTATTTAATGATAATCTGATAGAAACCGAGTTATTCGGCCATGAAAAAGGAGCTTTCACCGGTGCAAATACAAGAAGATTGGGGAGATTTGAAATTGTAAGGGATGGAACTCTGTTTCTGGATGAAATTGGTGATATGCAGATGAATATGCAGATCAAGCTACTCCGGGTATTGGAGGAAAAGGTTTTTGAGCGTGTTGGGGGCACACAAAAAATAAAAACTAACTGTCGAATAATTGCCGCTACACATAAGGATCTCATGAAGGCGATCAGAGAACATACTTTCAGAGAAGACCTCTATTACAGATTAAATGTTGTGGAAATAAATCTGCCCCCCCTGGTAGAAAGAGTAGAAGAGATTCCGTTTCTCGTAAATCAGTTTATTGATGATGCAAATATTGAATACGATAAAAATATAAAAGCTATTGACAGCGAACTGCTCGATCAGCTTAAGTCATACAATTGGCCTGGGAATATACGTCAGCTGAAAAATGTTATAACAAATGCAGTTATACTAGCAGAGGCTGACGCTATAACATCTCTTAATATTCCGGCTTTTCAATCTTCCGGGCAAAAGCAGAAATTGTCAAACTCTCGGAATCTTAAAGTGCTAATAGAAAAAGAGACTGGAGATATAGAAAAAAAGGTGATCGGCAAAGTGCTGCTGGAAGAAAAGCGAAATATTACAAATACTGCATTTAGACTTGGTATATCCCGAAAAACACTGTACAAAAAAATTGAGAGTTATAATTTATGAATAAACCAATTATTGCAGTTTTTATTGCTATCCTTGTTATTTTATCTATCTTTCTCTTTTTGGTTTTAAATAACCCAGGAATTCTTATGCAAAACAGAGTCAGTTCCAGGAACTATGATAATCCAAATACTCTCGAAATACTCAACTGGTGGACAGCTGGAGGAGAAGCACAGGCCCTCAACGAACTGTATAAATTGTACAGAAATGATAATCCTGATGTAGAAATTGCTAACACAACCATAGTTGGAGGAGCAGGGGCAAAAGCTCATTCTGTGCTTCTAACCAGGATAAAAGGAAATAGTCCACCAGACTCATTTCAGGTACATGCAGGCCAGGAACTTATTGAGAAATGGGTAAAGCCCGGACTTCTGGAACCCTTAACTTTTCTATATACAGAATATGGATGGATGGATAAGTTCCCTTCTGATATCATAGATCTGGTTACCTATAAGGAAGAAATATATGCCGTGCCCCTTAATATCCACAGAGGGAATTTAGTATGGTTCAATTCGACTATCTTCCATAAATTTAATATTCCGATTCCAAAAACACCAAGAGAATTCATAAAAACAATGGAAATTTTGGCAGATAAGGGGATAACTCCTCTGGCACTGGGTGATAAAAATATTTGGCCTGCTGTAAGACTCCTGGAGAATATTTTAATTGCAGATCTTGGCAGTGAAAACTACAAAGGTTTATGGAATGGTACTACACCCTGGAATTCAAAGAAAATGGAAACTGTTCTTATAAATTTCCTTGAAATACTAAAATATACCAACTCAGACCACTCTGCTCTCACCTGGGATGAGGCTGTACAGTATGTAATAGACGGTAAATGCGCAATGATTAGCATCGGAGACTTTGCAGAAGGATATTTCAGGGCAGAAGGACTCACACTAGAGAAAGATATCGGATGGTTTATTTATCCTGGATCACAGGGAGTATTTTCAATGTTCTCTGATACATTTGTTCTTCCAAAAAATGTAAAACACAGAGATAATGCTTTCTATTGGCTCCGACTCCTGGGATCGAAAAAGGGTCAGGATGTTTTTAATCCCATTAAGGGATCCATATCACCTCGTATGGACAGTGATATCCTTTATTATGATGTATACCTTAAATCTGCATATAAATCCTATTCCACAGATAAAATCGTTGGAAGCTTTGTTCATGGAGCTGCAATCAATGCCGAATGGGAGATACAAATTACAGAGATAGTCCGTAATCTGATGATAAACAGTGATATTCTGAAAGCATTACAATTACTTAAAGATACTGCAGATAAACATCTTCATGGATAAACCAACACTGTTACCTTTAGGTAACAGTGTTACCCGTGGGTTACAAATTCAACACTCCTATTCCATATTTTTTATGATAAAACCTATGGAAATTGTAATTCAAATACCTGTAAGCCCTGTCTGATACAAATATATCATTACAAACTAAAGATGGCACAGATCCTGCTGACTAAATAGAGTTCATAAAAATAAATGGAGGAAAAGATGAAAAAATCTTTAGTGATTATGCTGGTACTTGTATTAGTTACAAGTTTCAGTCTTTATGCTGGTGGTAAAACCGAAGAAGCAGCAATGGAAGTTGACAATAGTGTAGAAGTATTACACTGGTGGACATCAGGCGGCGAGGCAGCAGCTCTTAACGTACTTAAAGAAGATCTTGAAGCAAAGGGAATTGAATGGATTGATTCACCTCTTGCCGGAGGTGGTGGTGAACAGGCAATGACAGTTCTTAGAACCAGAGCAACAGCCAATGATGCTCCTGCAGCAGCACAGATGCTCGGTTTTGATATCATTGACTGGGCAGAACTTGGTTTCCTTGCAAACCTTAATGATGTAGCAGAAAAAGAAAACTGGGATGCAGTTATTCCTGATGCTCTTAAGAAATTTTCAAAATATAATGGTGTATGGATTGCAGCTCCTGTAAACGTTCACTCAACAAACTGGGTATGGGCAAACAAGAAAATTTGTGATGAACTTGGAATTGCAACTCCTATAACATCATGGGTTGATTACATTACAGCCCTGGACAAGGTTCAGGCTTCCGGAAGAATAGCTCTTGCACACGGTGGTCAGGCATGGCAGGACGCAACAATATTTGATGGTGTTGTTATTGCAGCTGGTGGACCAGAGTTCTACAAAGCATCAATGATCGATCTCGATCCGACTGCTCTTGGTTCAGACACAATGCTGAAGGCTTTCGGCATGATGACTCAGCTTAGAGGTTACCTTGATCCCAACTTCAGTGGTCGTGACTGGAACCTTGCATCTGCAATGGTTATTGAAGGACAGGCTGCTTTCCAGATGATGGGTGACTGGGCAAAGGGTGAATTCCTAAATGCAGGCCAGGTTCCCGGTACAGATTTTGTAGCATTCAGAACTCCCGGGACACAGGGAACTGTAACTTTTAATGCTGACCAGTTTGTAATGTTTAAAGTAGATGAATCCAAGAGAGCTGCTCAGGAGATGCTGGCAAGTGCAATTTTGTCTCCATCCTTTCAGGTTGCATTCAATACTGTTAAAGGTTCTGTACCCGCAAGAACTGATGTATCTGATGCTGAATTTACAATTATTGGTAAAGCCGGTATGAAGGAACTTGCTGAAGCTAACAAAAATGGTACACTTTTCGGCTCCATGGCTCATGGTCATGCTGCACCGGCTGCAGTTAAAAATGCTGTGATGGATGTAGTAACTTCTCACTTTAATGGACAGTATGGTGATGCTGAAGCAGTTGAAAAACTAGTTCAAGCTGTAGCAAACGCACAATAACAGTAGGGGTGTAATTATTCACCCCCATATGTCTAAACAATGCTATAATAAAAGGCGGGTCTCATGGACCCGCTTTTTATGTAATTTCATCTGAATGGAGTAGAATTCATGATAGCAATTAGAAAATGGAAGATAACTAAAGATGATCTGGTGGCAAGAACTGTTCTTTTTCCAACAGTGGCATTAACAATGGTTTTTGTTTATGCATTTATCATTTTTACAATCTATATATCCTTCACCAATTCAAAACTCATGCCCTCTTTCGGCTGGGTAGGTCTTCAGAATTACATAAAACTTTTTAAACTTGATCACTGGCATATTGCACTCAAAAATATGCTGATATTCAGTATCCTCTATATTGGCTTAAGCACTATTTTTGGACTCTTAATGGCCATACTTATAGATTTAAACAAATTTTCAGAAACCTTTTTTCGTCCTATATATCTCTATCCAATGGCCATTTCATTTATAGTTACAGGAACTGCCTGGAAATGGTTTCTTGATCCTGGTATTGGGATTGAGAGGATCATGCAACAATGGGGTTTTACATCTTTCCATTTTACATGGATAAAGGATTCTGAGTTTGCCATATATACAATTGTCATCGCAGCGATCTGGCAGGTTTCGGGCTATATTATGGTTATCTTCCTTGCAGGACTAAGGGCAATTCCCCACGAAACTATTGAATCTGCTGTAGTTGATGGTGCATCAGTTTTTACTCTGTATACCAAAATTGTAATTCCCCAGTTAAGTGCCGCATTTTTATCGGTATTTGTAATATTAGGGCACATGGCAATTAAATCCTACGACCTTGTAGTAGCACTAACCAGTGGAGGCCCGGGAAGAGCAACTGAGCTTCCTTCAACATTTATGTATTCCTATACCTTTACCAGAAATCAGATGGGTATAGGTGCAGCATCGGCTGTTTTCATGCTGGCAATTTTCGGGATAATAATAATACCCTATCTAAGGCATCAAATAAAGGCGGATGTAGAATGACAATTAAAGAAACTCTTAAACTAAACCGCACATTTGAATTTGTAATTATTGCAATAATGCTTATTCTTGCAACATATTTTCTAATTCCACTATATCTGATGATTGTCAACTCTTTAAAGCCATTATCAGAGATAAGGGGTGGAAATATGCTCGCCCTTCCAATAGAAGCATCCCTGGATCACTGGAAAACTGCATGGTCTTCAGCACAGATTGGTGTGCAGCCTATAGGTCTACGACCATATTTTATTAATTCCATAAAAATGGTAATCCCATCTGTAATTATTTCTACTGTTATGGGATCATTCAGTGGATTTGTACTTGCAAAGTGGAGATTTAAAGGAGATGAGATTCTATTTGGACTAATCCTATTTGGCTGCTTTATACCATTTCAGATTGTTCTTATTCCTACAGCCAAGGTTCTGGGAACCCTCCATCTGGCAGGATCAGTCCAGGGATTAATACTTGTACATTCTGTTTACGGCCTTGGATTTACAACTCTGTTTTTCAGGAATGCATATAAGACAATTCCCTCAGAGATGATACAGGCAGCTCAGATTGATGGAGCATCTTTTATGTATATTTTCAATAGGATAATTCTACCCCTATCAACTCCTGTATTTGTTGTATCTATTATATGGCAGACTACTAATATTTGGAATGACTTCCTGTTTGGGGCATCCTTTGGAGGTGCGGCATCCCAACCATTAACTGTAGCCCTTAATAACCTCGTAAGCTCATCAACAGGTGTAAAGGAATACAATGTTCATTTTGCAGGAGCATTATTAGCTGCTCTTCCTACTCTAATCATCTATTTTGTATCGGGAAAATATTTTGTCAGAGGTCTTACTTCAGGGTCTGTAAAGGGATAGCAAATGAAACTTATCTGTGGTGTAGATCTAGGCGGCACGAAACTTTCTGCCGCCCTGTTTGATCAAAAGGGAATATTAATTGGAAAAGAGATTACTCACGATCATGTAAATGAAACTACCGATGGCATTGTTAGAGTTATAGCTGAGCTTATTAAAACACTATTAAAAAATAATAGTGTTCTGCTTACTGATATACTCGGAATCGGTGTTGGTCTGGCAGGCCATATCCTTTACAAAAAAGGTATAATTATTACAACAAGCAATTTTAAAGTTACTTTTACAAACTACCCATTTGTCGAAAAAATGAGTTCATATTTCCCTGGTGTAAAAATTTTATTGGATAATGATGCCAATGTTCAGGCCCTTGGTGAATATATGTATGGAGCTGGAAAGGGTTTTGAATCAATAGTTTTTATAACCGTCAGCACAGGAGTTGGATCAGGAATAGTACTAAACGGTAAACTACTAAGAGGTAAAAACGGCACTGCCGGTGAAATAGGCCATAGTATTATAGAATATAAATCAAAATACCTGTGTACTTGCGGAAATTACGGTTGTGCTATGGCACATTCCTCAGGCCTCTTCCTTCCTGAACTCTATAAGCATAAACTGGAATCAGGTATGACAAGCTCAATTGGTTTGAATTTAGATAATATATCGTCATTTGATGGACATTTTCTTAAAAAAGGTGTTAATGAAGGAGACAGAATTTCCATTTCAATTATGAATGAATCTGCAGATATTATAGGAGCTTCCGTTTTTAATATCCATAAAATGCTGGATCCGGATGCTGTAATAATTGGTGGTGGGCTTATGCACCTTGGAGACAAGTATATGTCCAGAATAAAAACCGAGTTTAAATTCCTTATGCATGACATGATGGAAGATGAAATGGTAATAAAACATTCTGAAATTGGTGCTGATGCAGGCCTGTTGGGGGCAGCTTCCTTACTATTGGAGTAGAAATGACAAAAAGGCTGGATGAAATATTACGCATTCTCTCCATAGGAAATAAAGTTTCTGTAAACGAACTCTCATCCAAACTAAATGTTTCTCCTGCTACAATCAGACAGGACCTCAGCTCCCTTGAAAACGAAGGTTTTCTTAAAAGAGTTCATGGTGGGGCTGTTTTAAACGAAAGTGACGACATTTCCCATCGAATGGCTATTAATTATAATGAAAAAGTTAAAAAAGCAAAAAAAGCAGCAGAATTTATAAATGAAGGGGATACCATTTTTGTTGAATCAGGTTCAATAAATGCTCTTTTTGTAAAAGAAATTGCATTTATAAAAGATCTGACAATAATAACTTCAAATGCATTTATTGCTAAAAGCATTGATCAGTCCGTCGGATGCAATGTGGTTCTTTTAGGTGGAGTTTACCAGGAAGAAAGTGAAAGTATAGTAGGAAATCTTGCAAAGTTATGTATTGAAACTCTAAATTTTAGCAAAGTTTTTTTGGGAATAGACGGTTATACCTTTAATACAGGGATAACAGGCAGAGATATGATGAGATCAGAGATTGCCAGTCTTGTAGTATCAAAAGGAACTGAAATTTTTATACTAACTGATTCATCAAAATTTGGACGGATAAATATGAGCAAATACTGTTCTCTTGAAGATATTGATCATATAATTACAGATTCAGATATAACCAATGAATACAGAGATTATATTCACTCCCATACAGATTTAATTATCACCTAACCAACAAAACCTTATCATTCGCAAGCACCTTGACTTTCATTTGATAGTTTCTTATGCTTTTGAATGGGGGATCACATGAAATTATCTAAAAGAATGTCAGATTACAGAGAGCGTATTCTTTCTTCAAAACCAACTATATGTACCGAAAGAGCGCAGTTTTATACTGACAGCTATAGAAATAACGAAGACAAACCTGTCATTCTTAAAAGGGCCTACGCATTGTCAGACACTCTAAATGGAATGACTCTTGTTATTGAACCCGAAGACCTTATTGTTGGTAATCATTCAAGCAAAATATATGCAGCCCCAATATTCCCTGAATATGCAGTTGAATGGATTCAGAATGAAATAGATGATTTTGAAAAACGTCCTGGAGACGCTTACTATCCAGATAAAAATGTAAAAAAACAGCTTCTTGAGATATCAAAGTATTGGAATAAAAAAACAACCCTGGATAAAGGGAGAGCTTTGATGACAGGACATCTGCAGGAAATACACGATTCCCAGATTATTAGAGCAGAAGGTAATTTGACCTCAGGGGATGCCCATATTGCAATTCATTTTGAAAAACTTTTAAAACGAGGTATTCAGGATTATTTGGATGAAACTAGAAACCGGAAGTTGGATATTACAGATTTTACAAAAGAAGATAATATTAAAAAATTAAGATTGACTTTCAAGGTTTGTTAAAGAGTGCCATTATCACTTTTCTAGCTAAAGGAA
>JAOZPU010000276.1 GCA_029932585.1 Spirochaetia bacterium
CTGCTCCAATTGGATTGATGGCTATTGGTGACAGCACTAATAATTTTGAATATGGTGGTGGACTTAATATTGGATTTGATTTCAAACTACCTTTTTCATCTCTTGTATTTTCAAGAGTATCACTTGGATATAATAATCTACCAATTATTCTTACAACAGATACTTTATCCGCTCTTACCTTTGAAGCAGGGGGAGGTCTTAATTTTCCATTATTACCCTTTATGGGTATAAAGCTATATGGTACAGGTGGATATTATCTTGGTATAATTGATGCTGATAATATGGGAACTGATTTTTTATTTACCGGAGGCCTTGAAGCAGATTTCAAGCTTGGTTCATCTTTTAATCTTGGGATTGGAACTTCATATAATAATTTGTTATCCACTTCTCCCGAATCACCTTCAGGTTCTCTTTATCAGGGGATAAGTGCTCAGCTTTTTGCCCGGATTGTGATAGGAAGTCCTGCAAACCCTCATATGAAATTTATGGATATAAAAACAGAACCTATTTTCCCAATTTTTTATTCGCAATATGAAGATAATAGCTTTGGTGAGGTAATTCTTACTAATGATTATCGGAGTACAGTAACAAATCTTAAAGTCAGTGTTTTTATACCACAGTATATGGATAAACCGAGAGTGGCATCTCAGATATCTGAACTTAAAGGAGGTGCTGAGAAGAAGGTTCTTCTCTCCGCACTTTTTAATAAAAATATTCTGGAAGTTACGGAAGGTTCTAAAGTTTCTATGGAATTGATTGTTGAATATGATTTTGCAGGGAAAACTGTAAGTGATAAGCAGGTTGAGACAGTTGAAATTTTATACCGAAATGCAATGGTCTGGGATGATGATAGAAAAGCAGCTTCTTTTGTTACAGCAAAAGATCCTGATATCTTGCGGTTTGCAAAAAATATTACTTCTTCAATAAGAGGGTTTTCAAATAATGCTGTAAATAGTAATTTTAGAACAGCACTAGGTTTATTTGAGTCTCTGGGAGAATATGGAATGGGGTATGTAATAGATCCCAATTCGTCATACCTGGAACTTTCTAAAGATGCCATGGCTTTGGATTATTTACAGTTCCCTTCACAGACTTTAACATATAAAGCAGGTGACTGTGATGATCTATCAATACTTTACTCGGCCTTATTGGAATCAGTTGGTGTTGAAACAGCATTTATTACTATTCCTGGTCATATTTATATGGCTTTTTCTCTTGGTCTTTCTGAGAAAGATGCTACCAGACTTTTTACCAATACTGAGAACCTGATTTTTATGGAAAATTTAGCATGGATTCCAGTTGAAATTACCTTAATTAAGGAAGGTTTTGTAAAAGCATGGCGTATTGGAGCTAAAGAATGGAGAGGTAATGCTTCTAATAATGCTCACTTTTACCCAATGCATGAGGCCTGGACTGTTTATGCACCAGTTGGATCTCCACCGGATACTACAGATATAGATCTGCCTAATATGGATTCTTTTGGAAAAAGATATCAGTCAGAATTAAATAGATTTGTAACAAGTGAGATACAGGAAAAAGTTGAAGATCTCAAATTGAAAATTAGAACAGGAAGGAATATTGAAAAATTTCAAAACTCTTTGGGTGTCCTCTATGCTAGATATGGTTTTTTGGATGAAGCCACTAAGGCATTAAAAGCAGGTAGTGACAGTGCTTATATCCCATCAATGGTAAATTTGGCTAATGTTTTTTATCTACAGGAAAAATATGAAGATGCTTTGGTTTATTACAGAATGGCATCACGACGATCTCCAGAAAGCCTTTCTGTTCTTGTTGGCCTTGCCAGAACAAATTATCAATTGGAAAATCAGGCAGAGGTTGTTAAATCGTTTATGGAGATAGAAAAGAAAGACCCCAATACTGCAGATAGATATGCTTATCTTATAGCAGGGGGTAACAGCACTGCCAGGGCATCAGATGCAGCTGATAAGGAGATTTTAACATGGGAAGAATAAAAAATTTAATTCCATATATTGTTTTTGCAGCCATTTTAATGCTTAGCAGTTGTGAGAACACATTGCTTGAAGTTGTAGAGAATAGAGTGGAAGCAGCAACATCTATAACAATAGATTTGGATTATACCGGTACGTTTGAAATAAGTGAAAGTATGCCGGTTGTTTTCAGGTTTTATCCAAATCCTTTTTCAGGAGATCCTGAAACAGATCAGAAAATAAAGGATATTACGTTCACAAAACAGGATACATATCTTATTCCTGAAGCAGCACTAACAAAGAACGGGAGTGGTAAGTACTTTGTTGTTATATTCCATGATCTTGACAACAGCGCTGTAGAGGATGGAATTGAAGTCGCTTTATGAAAATAACGGTGATACAAATATATCGTATGATATGGATGAAGAGAACATAATTGAACGGGTTGATAGTCCTTTTTACATAAATATAGCTGACAAGATGCTTATGGCCATTGGTGGGCGGTATTCAATAAATTTTGCTGATGAACAGGATTATGTGGATGAATGGGAACCAGATAATGTTTTTTCAAGCACCAGCTGTGATGAACTTACTCCTGGAAATAGCAGGTACCATTCGCTCGGTTGGGAAGATACCGATTATATAAAACTGTCAGGATTAACAGATTCCAACAACTACAGTGTAACCATTACAGATTTTAGTTCCAATAATCCTACTCTTGATATAAGTATTATGAACTATTCAGGAGGTACGCTTACAACTATCAGTCCAAATAATATAACTGATACTTTCCCATATCCGGTAAATTTCACTTATCAGACAATATATGGTCAAATTTATCT
>JAOZPU010000101.1:0-6335 GCA_029932585.1 Spirochaetia bacterium
CTATAAAAAATAATATAGAAACAGAAATTAATCTTATTTTCATGTTAACCTTCCTCTTAAAAGTAATTTTACATCAGGATTTTTTGTAATTCAATTATAATTAAATTAATTAGTAGAAAAATACTTCAATACCCATGGATATATATCTACAAGGCTATGAATTAAATTTGCAAAATTTATTGATTCATCTTTATTTTTTGTTAAAAGGATGGCAGGAACATCATTCGAAGTATGATCTCCTATAGTTAAATCTTCTGAGTTTCCATGGTCACTTATTATAAGAATTGCAGTATCATCATTTTTTACACCGGCCCAGACTGTTTCTGTAAACCGGTTAAGAATATCTACACTTTCTTTTAATTTTTCTTTATTTCGTTTATGGCCATACACATCTGTCATAAAATATTCAAAAAATACAAACTGATTTTCTTTTAATATATTTAAAAGGTTTTCAGCTGCAGTTTCCGGTGTTATCTCCTCTATATCATAACCTCTTTCCCTAATTAATCTATTTGTAATATCTGCGAATACAGCTTCTCCTTTTTCATAATCAGAATAATAACGAAAAGGAACCCCCGAAGCTTTAATAGTTAATGTAGAAACAGGAAAAGCATTTCTTCGTCTGGCAGCTCTTTTTTGAAAAAACTCAGCAGAATACATATTAGCAGATGTTACTATAACCCCCTGTTCACCCAGACTTTTCATAAGACTCTGCTCTTCTATTAACTCTACAAGTTTTTCATTGGGTAATGCTGTAAGATGATAACCCAGATATTCAGATGCATTTATCCCTGTAAATATTGTTGCCTGCCCGGTGGCAGACTGTGGTCTGCCGGAAACATTTAAAGTTGCATCTGCAGAACAAATTACCCCGGAATCAAAAAAATCAGGCTGGGTTCCTGCTATAAGTTTTTCACCTGTAATTTTTGTAAACAAATAAGAGATTGGGCTCTCTTTTTGGCATAAACCAATTCCATCAATAAAGAATAAAAACAATTTTTTCATGTACATATAAAAGTATAGTTATTTCATAAAATTGACAATAGATATAAATTCTTCAGCATCTACAATTTTTATTTTTTCAGTTTTAAAATCTTTTTTGTTTCTTGTAATTAAAAAATCAATGGAATTATCTAATGAAGTAAAATAGTGTAAATCATCCTCAAAGTCTTTATATCTGTTATTTACAGAATTTTTTATAACATCTTCTGTCATGTCAATAAAGCTGAAGAGTTTAAGAGAATCCTTCAAAAATTCATCAGCAATTTTTTTATTAAGTGTTTTAGAAACTATATAATATGTATTTGCCAAAACTAGTGGAGAGATATAACTTTGGATTTTTTTCTGCTCACTTAGTTCAATTACCTTTGCTGCATAAAAAGAATATGGCTCACGATCAAGCAGCCAATCAATTAAATAGACATCACAGAGGCCTAGATAAGTGAAAACTTTTAGCTATATTGATATTAACAAGGATACTTTCTATACTCATCTTCCTATGGAAGATAAAAAAATACTTATTATTGGTGCTGGAATAAGCGGATTATCTCTTGCTGTAAATTTGAAGAAGATGGACATTCCATATCGTATAATTGAAAAACAATCAAAATGGAATATTAAGGGTCTGGCAATGACAATACAGGGAGAAGGCCTTAACGCTGCCTCTTCTATGGGAATTCTGGACGAAATAAAACTAAAAGGAACCAAAAGAAATCTTGCAAAGATTTATAACAATAAAGGGAAAATACTAAAACAATTTACACCAAATTCTTCTGATAACAGTTTTATAGTTCAAAGGGATACCCTTCATGAAGCCTTACGGTCAAAGATTTCAAATATAGAAATGGGTTTATCTGCAGCAGGAATAAGTAAGCTGGGAAATAGATTAAATGTCATATTTTCTGATGGTAGTTCAGATAGTTTCAATCTGGTTGTTGGTGCAGATGGAATAAACTCAACTACCAGAAATTATATAAATAGTTCCAATATAAATCCCTCTAAAGATTCATCAGTTGTACACTCAGGATCTGTTTTATGGGGAATTACTCTTAATAAAAAATATAGTGAAATAATTGAAGTTTGGGATAAGAACAGGATGTGTGCATTTTATCCTGTTCAGAATAAAACCGTTGTATCTTTTTTTATGAAAACTCCGGAATTATTTACAAGCTCCAGAGATGAAAGGGCAAGACATATTAAAAAATATTTTTCAACAATTTCACACCCTTTTGTACAGGAAGTATTGGATAATATTCCAAAGGATATTTTTTTTGATCATGTTAGATACACAAGACCAGACAAATGGAATATGGACAAAATTACCCTCATAGGTGATGCATGCCATAGCCTGTCTCCACTTTCCGGATTAGGCGCAAATTTGGCAATGGCAGATGCCGAAGGGTTGGCTCAGATAATTTATACCTATGGAAATAATGCCAATTTTACTGACAAACTTGTAAAGTATAATATAAAGAGAAAAAAAGAAGCTGATTTTGCTTTCAATTTGAGCAAACAAAGAACCAGCAGAGGGATGATGATCTTCCCCTGGACTATTTTTAGAAATATAAAAATCAAAAATAGCGCAAAAATCTGATCTAGCCTTTTCTACCATTAATATTTTATAATATTCAAATTATAAGATATTCGAGGAGTGGACTTATGGCAGTAACAGGCGGAGAAATAGTTGCAGAGATGTTATCAAAGGAAGGTGTTGATACAGTTTTCGGTATAATTGACGGGACCTATACAGCACTATTAACTAATATTGTATCAAGAAATATAAAATTGATTACTCCAAGGCATGAGACTACAGCATTACATATGGGAGGGGCCTATGCCCGTCTGACAGGGAAACTGGGAGTCTGTATTGCCAGTAACGGCCCGGGTGTTGCAAACGCGTTATCAGGTGTTGCTGTTGAAAATGCTGAAGGAAACAGAATACTTTTTATAACAAGCTCCAGACGCCCGCAGATCTCAAACCCGGACAGAGGGGGTGCTTATCAGTACCTGGATCATGTAGGTATTATAAAGGGAATGTCAAAATGGTCTACAACCATTTCCACTGCAGAACGGATTCCCGAACTAATGAGAGAAGCTTTAAGAAAATGTTATGAAGGACGCCCGGGTATTGTACATATTGATATTCCGGAAACTGTTTTTAACGGCGAAGCATCTCCAGTAAATTATCAGACTCCGGGGCAATATCGTATGATGGATCCAGTATCACCTTCTGAAAGCCTGGTTGATCAGGCAGCTGAAATGCTGCTCTCTGCCCGTCTTCCTGTTATCCATGCTGGAAGCAGTATTATTCATGCTATGGCTTTTGATGAATTGGCAGAACTTGCCCATCTTATGTCAATGCCTGTTACCACATCCTGGGCAGCAAGAAGTGTCTTCCCTGAATCTGACCCTCTTGCATGGAGCATGATACACGTAAAATCAGTTACAACTTTGAGAAATACATCTGACCTTGTTCTCTGCCTGGGCTCCAGACTTGGAGAGACGGATTGGTGGGGAAAAGCTCCCTACTGGGCATCACCAGATAAGCAGAAATTCATTCAGGTTGATATTGATCCTGGAGTAATAGGGAGAAATCACCCTGTTAATTTAAGTGTTATTGCTGATGTAAAAGAATTTTTACAAAAAGTAATTGCAAAATTAAAATCTGAATCCACCAGGATAAACCTAAAAGCCCGTAATGCAGAAATTGCTAAACTTCATAAAGAGATAGAAAAAGACAGAACAAAACTGGATGAAAAACTAAAAGATCTTAGCTCTCCATTACTTACAGCACACGTTCCAAAAACATGTCAGAATCTTGTAAAGAAAGATACCATTGTAGTCTTTGATGGTGGAAATACATCTGTATGGGGTAATTTTTTCTACAAATTTGATATACCAAATACTTTTCTTGCAACAAATCATATGGGACATCTTGGTGCAGGAGTTGGTCAGGCTCTGGGAGCTGCTGCTGCTTATCCCGACAGACAGGTTCTATGTATTATTGGAGATGGAGCAATGGGTTTTCATCCCCAGGAGATTGAAACAGCAATTCGTAATAATCTGAATGTTATTTTTCTGGTAGTTGCAGATAAACAATGGGGAATGGTGAAACTAACTCAGAGTATGGCACTAAAACCAGCTAAAATGATGTTGAAAAAAATTCTGGACCCTAAGGAAACAATCAATACTGAATTATCTGAGATAAAGTGGGATAAAATGGCACAGGCAATGGGAGCTCATGGAGAAAGAGTTTCATCCCCTGAAGAACTGAAATCTGCACTTACCCGATCGCTAACAAAAGGAATATGCAGTATAATTCATGTCGATGTGGATCCTGTTAAGCATCTATGGGCTCCAGGCTTACTGAATTTTAAAGCAATGCATCAGGAACCAAAGGGAAAATAAAAATGGAATATGAATTTATAGATTCAATACAGCTCAATTTCAATCCTGCCAGTATGAATATTCTTAATATTGCAATAGGGATTATGATGTTCGGAATGGCATTGGATATTAAAAAAGATGATTTTAAGCAGATAATTAAATCCCCCAAAGGACCAGCAATAGGACTTATTTCCCAATTCATACTATTGCCGGCTTTTACATTTCTTCTTACCCTGGTATTCCCTGCGGCACCGTCTATATTACTGGGAATGATTCTGGTCGCATCCTGCCCAGGTGGTAATTTATCAAATATTATTACTTTTCTGGCTAAGGGAAATGCGGCTCTGTCTGTTTCAATGACTGCTGTATCTACAGCAGTCGCAATAGTTATGACACCTCTGAATCTTTCATTCTGGGGAAGTCTTAATCCTGCTACAGCCCCTATTTTAAGAGCTGTAAGCCTGAACCCTTTCAGTGTTTTTAAAACAGTTGTCATTATTCTTGGAATTCCACTTGTTTTAGGAATATTATTTGCTGCAAAGTTCCCAAAAATAGCAGGAAAAATAAAATTCCCCTTCAAAATATTTTCTATAGTTGTGTTTGTTGCAGTTGTTGGTCTGGCACTTATTGCCAATGGCGAGCAATTTTTTCAGGTAATAGGCCTAATTGCCTTTGCAGTATTTATACATAATGCATTAGCTTTTTTTATTGGCTACAGTGCTGCAAAACTGGGAGGCCTGAATATTCGTGACAGAAGAGCTGTTTCCATTGAAGTAGGAATACAAAATTCTGCACTTGCTCTTACCCTGATTTTCGGATTTTTCCAGGGATTGGGAGGAATGGCAATTATTGCAGGATGGTGGGGTATTTGGCATATTATTTCAGGGCTGTTTATGGCTTTTATTTGGTCCCATAAGGAGATTAAAGAATGAACAACTCCTCTGGATTATCCGTATTTATTACAGGTGCAGGAGGCTATATTGGAAAGCAGCTGACAAAATACCTTTCAGAGGATAAAGCGGAAATCCAGCAGATTATAGCTGCTGATATAAGAATACCCGAACCTGAAAATCAGCTAGAAGGGGTCTCCTATGAAACAGCTGATATTCGGTCTCCATCCATTGATAAACTATTTGAAAAATATAAAGTAGATGTTGTTGTTCATCTGGCGGCAATAGTAACACCTGGCAAAAAGTCAAACAGGGAATTTGAGTATTCAGTTGATGTTCTTGGAACAGAAAATATTCTTAATGCCTGTCTGAAAGCAAAAGTTAAGAAAATTATTATATCCAGTAGTGGTGCTGCCTATGGGTATCATGCAGATAATTCTCAATGGCTGGATGAAAATGATCCTATTAGAGGGAACCAGGAATTTGTATATTCTGATCATAAAAGACTTGTAGAGGAGATGCTTGCAGAGTGGAGAAATGATCACCCTGAATTAAAGCAGCTTATTTTCCGTCCGGGAACTATTCTTGGACAGACAACCAAAAATCAGATAACAAAGCTGTTTGATGGTAAGTTTGTTTTACGTTTAGCCGGAGCAGCATCCAGTTTTGTTCTTATATGGGATAAAGATGTTGTTAAGGCAATTACCTCTGGGGTTTTAACAGATAAAACTGGAATTTATAACTTAGCAGGAGATGGATCTATGACTATTAAAGAGATGACTCATATTATGGGAAAATCTTGTATAACTCTGCCTGTTCCTCTTGTAGCCTTTGCACTGTTTATTTTAAAAAAAACAGGATTGTCACAGTACGGCCCTGAACAGATAGGTTTTCTTCAATATCGTCCGGTTTTATCAAATAGAAGATTAAAAGAGGAGTTTAAATACACTCCGGAAAAAACAACAAAAGAGGTATGGGAATACTATCTTGAGTGCCTGCAAAGTGAAAAATAAAAAACTTTTAGTTCTATCACCAACAGGAAAACTAACCAGATTCTTA
>JAOZPU010000101.1:6435-10734 GCA_029932585.1 Spirochaetia bacterium
GAAAAATAAAAAACTTTTAGTTCTATCACCAACAGGAAAACTAACCAGATTCTTAACCCGTATAACACCATCTTTATATACATGGATTATGAAAAAATCTTTGAAATCTGAACTTAACAGAGAATAATTTCAGGTTACTATAAAGCTTTTTGTACCAGATATATATATGTGTGTTATTATAGAGTTCTTATTTTTACTACCTTCAGGAGGATTTAATGGCTTTAGACATTCTTATTAAAAATGCACTTTTACGTAATTCAAAAAAGGAACTTATAGATATTGCTATATCAGATGGAATTATTACAGAAATTAAAAAAAATATCTCAGATACTGCTGATGAAATTATCGATGCAAAAGGAATGCTGGTAACAGAATCCTTCATAAACGGTCACCTGCATCTGGATAAAGTATATACCCTGGAAAAAGTTGGAATGGCAGCACTGGATTCCTATAAAACGGGCTCCATGGGTGGAGCCATGACTGCAATTGAACAGGCAGCTAAAGTAAAAGAACAGTATGAAGAAAGCTGGATTATAGAAAATATTCGTACAGCTTTAAATTTGGCAGTAAAATTTGGGAATACTCATATAAGAGCCTTTGCTGATACTGATACAAAAGCAAAACTGATTGGAGTAAAAGCTGTAATAAAAGCGAGAGAAGAATATAAAGATAGAATTGATGTGCAGGTTGTTGCATTCCCTCAGGATGGAATAGCAAGAGATCCAGGAGCAGAAGATTATATCCGTCAGGCCCTCGAACTAGGAGCTGATGTTGTAGGAGGAATTCCCTGGATTGAATATACAGAAGAGGATATGCAGGATCATGTAGATAAAATGTTTGCCCTTGCTGTTGAATATGATAAGGATGTATCCATGCTTCTTGATGATGCTGGAGATCCCGGCCTTCGAACGATTGAGATGCTGATTAAAAAAACAATAGAACTGGGATGGGAAGGAAGAGTTACAGTACAACATGCCAGAGCTATGGCAATGTATCCGGAACCCTACTACAAAAAAATTGAATACCTCTTAAAGAAAGCTCAAATTGGATTGGTAAGTGACCCTCAAACAGGACCTCTCCATGCAAGAGTAAGAGATCTATACGATGCAGGAGTTTCTGTTGCACTGGGTCAGGATGATATTTCAGATGCATACTACCCTTTTGGAAGAAACAATATGCTGGAAGTTGCCTTTCTTGCAGCCCACCTTATGTGGATGACTACAACCAGCGAGATCGATATTCTATACGATCTTATTACTACAAATGCGGCAAAAGCATTGGGAATTAAAAACTTTGAACTGGCTGTTGGAAACGAAGCAAATATTGTAGTACTTGGGGTGGAAAGTACTGTAAAAGCACTATGGAGTCATGAAGCTCCGGTTGCAGTAATTAAAGCAGGAAAAAATATTACAGTTAAGTAATTACATTAACTTTCCTGCAATGAATCCTGTTGTCCAGGCGGCTTGTAAATTGAAGCCGCCTGTAATTCCATCTATGTCCAGAACTTCACCTGCAAAGTAAAGGTTTTTACAAACTTTGCTCTGCATAGTATTAAAATCAACACTCTCCAGACTAACTCCGCCACATGTAACAAACTCTTCTTTAAATGTTGTTTTGCCTTTTACAGAGTAAATATCATTGGTTAATATATTTACCAGCTTATTTATCCCTTTTTTCCCCAATTCATTCCATTTTTTTAATACGGGCAGTTCATATTTATTCAAAAGAAAAATCCACAGCCTTTCGGGAAGAGCATAGGGTCTAAAGTTTGATAACAATTTATTTGGATGTTCATTTGAAATTTGTAATAGTTTTTCTCTTACATACTCACTATTCTGCTCATTAACCCAATTGACCTGAATTTTAAAATTATAACCTTTATCACTTAATAATCTTGCTCCAAAAGAGGATAATTTTAAGACAGCCGGGCCACTCATTCCCCAGTGGGTAATAAGCAGAGGTCCATTGGATTTAAGTTTTGTTCCCTGAAGACCAAGTAATACATTCTCTACAACAATTCCCATTAGCTTAGTAATTGATTCTTCGGGCATATTAAATGTAAACAAAGAGGGGACAGGTTCTTCTATTTTATGATTAATTTTCTCAAGCCATGTAAAGCTCTCTCTCTCAGAAGATCCACCTGTTGCAACAATAATCTTATTAAATATTAATGGCTTATACTTATTATCCAAAAAATATAATTCAAGATTATTATCAATAGTAAGAATTTTCTTTATACCCCTGTTCTTTTCTATTTTTAGACCTGATTTCTTTGTTTCCCGTAAAAAACAATCAATTATGCTTTGAGAATTCTGAGATTTAGGAAATACACAGTTGTCATCCTGAATAATTAATGGAACTCCATGATTTTCAAACCATTTCATAACATTTTTATTATTAAAAAGCTGGAAAGCTTTTTTTAACTCTTTATGTCCTCTGGGGTATGCGGAGGAAAACTCTTTTGTGGACTCAATACTGTTGGTAAGATTACATCTACCTCCACCCGAAGCCTTCACTTTAGAAAGTAGTTTTGCAGACTTCTCAAAAATGACTACTTTTGCATCAGGATAGTTCTCTATTACCTGTATTGCAGAAAAAAAACCTGCTGCTCCTCCACCTATTATTGCAACTTTCATGAAGGGGACCCTTTTACCCACAATATTAGCATATATTCTCTCCTTCTCAGATCCTCTTGTGTCTTAATATATCACATAATACTTATATTGATTAGTTTGAAACTATTGATCAAATATATTGGAATTAGTATATTGGGACAGAATTAATTATATATACAAAGGAAGAAAATTGTGTCAATATCAGAAAACGATGTAATAATAACTCTGGAAGATGTAAAACATCCAGCTATTGATCTTAGTCTTATAAAACTTGGTATGCTTAAGAATATTAGACTTGAAGGGAATTCTGTTAGTGCAGATTTTTGCTTCCCTTTCCCTAATATTCCTATTAAGGAAATGTTATTTTCAAGTATTCGAACTCCTCTGGAAGGGATGGGACTTACAGTCACTTTTACAGAAACAATAATGAACCCGGAGGAAGTACAGCAATTTCTTGCATTAGAAACAGCTAATTGGAAAAATTAATTCTGATAATTAAATTATTAGCTCATATTTAAATTCCATTTAACAATTTTCGGAGGTATATATGCAAATAAATGTAACAGTAATTATTATAAATATATTTGCAATTCTTGGAATTGGCTTTTCATTTTATAAAAATAAAGAAAAATCGGTGAAAGCCCTGAAGATTGCGTTAAAAGGCACAATAAATATGGCTCCGGCTATTGGAATAATTCTGATTCTGGTAGGTTTGCTCCTTGGATTTTTTAAACCTGAACTAATATCAAAGCTTTTAGGAAATCAATCTGGTATTATTGGAATTGCAATGGCATCTGTGGCAGGCGCTATTTTAATGATTCCATCACTGGTTGCTTTTCCTTTAACAGCTTCCCTTGTTCAATCAGGAGCTTCTATTCCTGTTGCTGCAGCATTTATAACAACATTGACAATGATTGGTTTTGTTACTCTGCCGATTGAAATAAAGGAGATGGGAAAAAGACTGACCTTTTTAAGAAATGGTATCAGCTTTATAATTGCTGTGGGAATTGCTCTTATTATGGGGGCATTTATATAATGGATAAAAAAACAAACATGCAAAACCAGCAGCCTGGAAACAACAATAATGGAAATCCAAAAATGAAAAGACAAGGGAAAAATAAAAAAGGTAGTATTGTTGTTCTTACAGGAATAATACTTTTGGCAGCTGTTCTTTTAATTATCTACCCGGCAAACAGAACTGCCAGTATACAGGCTTCCTCTAATCTATTTATGGAATTTATACTTATACTCCCGGCAGTCATGGTTCTTATGGGGCTTTTTTCGGTTTGGGTGAGTAAAGAAACAGTAGTTAAATATCTGGGACATGCTTCCGGAATAAAGGGCCTTGGACTTGCACTTTTTGTGGGAATGATGCCTACAGGGCCTTTGTATGTTGCATTTCCTATGGCTGCTATGCTCTTAAAAAAAGGGGCAAGAGTTGCAAATATTATAATTTTTCTTTCAGCATGGGCCTGTATAAAACTTCCTCAGGAATTGGTTGAATTACGTTTTATGGGACCTAAATTCATGATAATAAGGCTTTCATTTACTATAATCATGGTGGTAATAATGGGTCTAATAATTGAAATGATAGAAAAAAGATCAAAAAACAACTCTGTACAGAGGTAAAACAGGACGATCACAGGGCAACAGAAAATTATCTGTTGCCTTTTCTTCCAGAATA
>JAOZPU010000102.1 GCA_029932585.1 Spirochaetia bacterium
TCATAAACCATTATGGGTTTTCTGGCAAAAACCGCTTCTATAAACTGATTTCCCCATCCTTCAAAAAGGCTTGGATAGGAAACCAGGTCAGCATAAGCGTAGGTGTCAAAAATGGAGAATTGTTTTTCTGTTTTATCTGCTACTCTTTCTGCACTTATCTTTGACTGGATATTACGATAAGGAATATTCCTTTTTTCCAGATACGAGATAATTGACTGAAGATACTCTTCTGCTTCCTTTTCAGCATATCCTGCAATTATATAAACAAATTTAGAATCTTCAGTTATAGTTTTACCGTTATAGATTTGTTGCCCAATCATTTGTCCAATGAATTCGTTAGAATTCAGTTTTTCTAAAATTGGCAGAATAAGTTCAAGTCCTTTTCTTTTTACAATTCTGGTTGCCTGGATAACTAAAATATCATTCTCTGAGAGATTAAAGGTTTTTAAAAAATCTTTATTGAATTCATCTTTTTCCCATGGAGGCATTGTGAAATCAAGGGTGTCCGGGATTACAGCAGCATCAATAGATGATCGCCTTTGAAGAGATGCAGCTGCTCTGGTACTAATGACTGCATGTTTCAAATGTGGTAGTACCGGGGGTACATATTTTTGCAGGAACTGTTCAATTGACTTACAGGAAGGTTCTTTGAAATCATCCCTTTCCCAATAGAAATCATGATGTGTTGCAAGTGAGGGAATATTTGTCTTTTTTAATACATTATAGAATGCCAGTGCGCTTGCAATATGTCTTCCATGGGATAAAATATTATGAATAAGAATAAAATCCGGGTTGAAGTTTTCTATGATAGATGTAAGTTTTTTTTCTATTATTTCCGCAAGATGATAAATATCATCCATCAACAATTGTTCACTGGAATAGTTGTCCAAAGTGTTAAATGAGTTTTCTGCAATCTTTCTTACTTCAGCTCTGTCAAAATCAAGTTCAGGAATAATAAAATCAGCTCCATCACTACCTGATCCTGCAAGAAGGGAAACCTTATAGCCTAGTTCCTTGAGAACACTGACTCGCTTTGTTATTTCAAGGGAAACTCCATCTGTTCGTCCTACCCTGTAATGACATATTAATGCTCTTTTTGCCATTTAATACCTTTTATACTAATATATGGTCTGATAGATTACTGTAATACCAATAACTTGATATGTCAAGATATAAATAATATCTTCTTAATAATACAACATGACATGTTAAATAAATCTTGCATTTAATATAATCAGGGTGTAATATAGGGTATATGACTCCTATATATCAGACAATAATAGATTCCATAAATAATAAGATTAGATCAGAGGGCTATAAAGAGGGAGAGAAACTTCCTTCTGAATCACAGTTAGTGACGGAGTTTAATACAAGCAGAATTACTGTAACCCGGGCATTAAAAGAGCTGGAGCTAACTGGTGTCATTTACAGGGAAAAGGGCAGGGGATCATTTGTTGCCCAAAAATCAGTCAAATCAAATAACGTTATATCTCTCATTATCCCCCATAAGGCTGATTTTTTTTCAGGAGGACAACAGTATATTCGGAGTGTTTATAAATACTGTCAGAAAATGGGCTACCTATGTTCTGTTCATTATTCCCAGCAGTCTTCAAAAAAAGAACGTGCTATACTTGAAGATGTTATTAGCCATCAGGTTGCGGGAATAATTCTTTATCCTATTGATAATAAAAATATAGATATAATAAGCAGAATACTAATTAAAAAATGTCCTATTGTACTTCTGGACAGGAAGCTGAATGAAGTTGATCTTCCAGTTGTTGAATCGGATAACTATCAGGGTGCTCTGGATGCAGTCAACTATCTTTTGGAAAATGGACATCGGCATATAGCATTTGTCGGTGTGAAAGATGCGCATTCTGTTACAGAAAGATATAAGGGGTATTGCCGTGCCTTGATAGATATGAAAATCCCTGTCAATCAGGATATTATTTTTACCCATTATAAAAATAGCAGATCAGAGGATAAACAGGAAACGTTGGATATTGAAGGAGCTTACACTATTCTGGATGAGATTCTTTCCATTAAGCCTGCTGTAAGTGCAGTATTTTGTGTAAATGATCTAATAGCTTTTCAATTAATGAAGGCTGCTCAGAAAAGAGATGTAAAAATTCCCGGAGATCTTTCTTTTGTAGGTTTTGATAATATTAGTTTTCCAACTGAAAGTGATATTATCCTTAGTTCAGTGGAACAGGATTTTGATCAGATAGGAAAGTCATGTGTTGAATTGCTCTGGGATCAGATTGAATCAGGAGATAATGAATTCTCTTCAGTTATTATTCCCACAACCTTAAAGAAAGGAAAAACTGTAACTGAAGTGAAAGTGTAGTTATTCGTCCAAATCATCCAAAGTCAAAACCTTAACAATATGATACGCAGGAGTTTCATATGGATGCACTTCAAGCATTGCCTGTAGAACTTTCTTAATATTCCTGTCCTTGCAGACCAGCTCCAGGCGATACTCACCAACTTTTTCCAGTTTATTTATCTCTCCCAGAAAAGGGGAAGATTTCAGTCCTGGTTTAAATTGTCCCTGTCCCTTTACCTGCCAGGAGCAGTGGCTGTAGTTTCCCATTTCTCCACCACCGGCACTAAAAACAGCTGATTTTACCGATTCAATATTTTCCTCCGGGACATAGATAACAAGTAAATACATTATCAACCTCCAATTGTCAATAAACTGCAATGATAGTAAGATAATTAGATGATAACCATAATAACAGGCAACAGAGGTGTTGGAAAGACCACATTTTTATTGAAGATGATAGAAGAACTAAAAATCAAAGGAAGCCAACCTTGCGGGATTATTACTCCTGCAATCTATGATGAGGACAACAATAAAGTTGGTTTCTATGCTTTAGACATTGCAACAAGTGAGCAGTGGGAATTGGGAAGAAGTGATAAACTTTTGAACGGTCCAACTTATGGGCCTTTTTCTTTTAGTGAAAAGGGTTTTATTAAAGCAAATGAAATTCTTGAACAGGTTATAAGTAATGGTTCAGAAAATGTCTTTTTGGATGAAATAGGTCCATTGGAATTAGAAAAGGGTTATGGTTTTTTTTCAATTCTTACCCTAATAAGCAGTTTTGATATTAATCGAAATTTCTATCTGGTTATTCGGCTAGAGTTGATTGATGATTTTATCGGCAGGTTTATTTCAGAGAACGAATATAGAATTGTTGAGATAACTCCAGAGAATAGAAATGAGATCATATTTTGAACTAATTGTATTGACATCAGGCGACAATCTTGGTAATTTTAATCATGCTCTTTGAATACAGTATAGAAAAAAACAATTGGTTGAAAGCAAATAGAGGTATCTCTTTCGAGACAGTAATTACTTATGTTATGGAAAATAAAATAATTGATATCATTAATAATCCAACCAGAGAAAACCAGTATATGTATGTTTTTAAATATGAAGGTTTAATTCATGTTTGTCCATTTGTTATTAGCAATGAGGGGATTTTTTTAAAGTCGATTTTTCCTAATAGAAAAATTGCAAAACTTTATGAAGGGGAGGATGTATGAGTATATACACTCCAGCAGATAACGAAGAAAAAGAGATGATGGATGAGATTGATAGGGGAGAATGGATTCCTGTATCCGCTGAGAAAAGAAAAGAACTTTTAGAGCTTTCTAAAAATGCAGCTATTGAATCACAAAAAAAAGTGAGTCGTATGAATATACGCCTCACTGAATACGATATGTTAAAACTAAAAGTTAAGGCAATGGAAAGGGGGATGCCCTATCAAACTCTTGTTACTGAACTGATACATCAATATGTTGCAAAATAGTAGGGGTAAAAGATTTTTTACCCCTACTGTTTTGCATACTCAATAGCAATTTGTGCAGCCAGTCTTACATTGTTATAAACCAGCTCTTTATTAGCAAAAAGGCTTTTATCTCCTGTTTTATTATGAAGTCTTGCCAATACGTAAGGAGTAATGCCTTTTCCTTTTACACCCTCTTTTTCAGCAGATTCAACAGCTTCATCAATTACAGCAGATATATAATCTTTATCCATCTCAAATTCTTTTGGAATAGGATTGGCAATTACCATTCCACCTTTAAGACCCAGGTCCCATTTAACTTTCAATGCATGTGCAATTTCTGCAGGATCATCTACTCTATAATCTACTTTGTATCCACTTTCCCTGGTATAGAATGCCGGGAAGTTTTCTGTTTCATAACCAATAACAGGAACACCGTGAGTTTCCAAATATTCCAGAGTAAGTCCAATATCCAGAATAGATTTGGCTCCTGCACAGACAACTCCCACATTTGTATTGGATAGTTCCTGCAGATCTGCGGATACATCCATAGTTGTCTGGCCGTTCCTGTGAACACCGCCAATACCTCCGGTAGCAAAAACCCTAATTCCAGCAAGATCTGCACAGAGCATTGTAGTTGCAACTGTAGTTGCTCCATCTATACCCTTACTTAGAATCATAGCCATATCCCTACGGCTGGCTTTTGTAATTCCGGAATCTTTTCCCATGTGATCAAGGTCGCTTTCGGTCAGTCCAATTTTTATTCTACCCTTAATAATTGCTATTGTTGCAGGTATTCCGCCTGCTTCTCTAATAATTGCTTCTGAACGTTTTGCACTTATAATATTTTCCGGGTAGGGCATACCATGGGAAATAATTGTAGATTCCAATGCTACAATTGGTTTGTTTTCTGCCAGAGCATCTTTTACTTCTTCTTTTATATCAAGGTAATTATTAATCATTAAATTTTTCTCCTGTTATATTTTCAATATATTTAAAATTTATTTTTGGATTTACTGTGTTTTCATCTGCTAATGCTGCTAATGAAACTCCTGAGGCAAAGTGAACAAGTTTTTCAGGATTATAGTTATATAGAGATCCATAAACCAGGCCTGCCATAAAAGCATCTCCGGCACCAGTTGCATTTTTGATATTGGCTTTGGTAGGTTTGTAGCTTCCATATGTTTGTGAATTTCTGAAGAAAACACCGTCACTTCCAAGAGTAATAAAAACCCTTTTAACTCCTTTGTTAATAAACCAAAGGGAAGTATTTTCTAAATCAGAACTAGTATTTATATTAGAGTCAGACAGGAACTCAGCTTCAAGTTTATTCATTTTAAGTGTATGTACTTTACTTATTAGTGGTTTCAAGGCCTTTGCTTTTCCTACTGATACAGGATCAACATAAATAGGTTTATCACTATAATTATCCAGAATATATTCCATGACATCTGCAGCAAGACAGGTATCAAATACAATAGCTGAGGATTTTTTTAATATTTCATTTCTGCTTTGTAGAAACTTAATATTGATATTATCTGAGATTGTCATATCTGATAGAGCCAAAGCCATATCTTTTGTGTTATCCATAATTGCTAAATATACAGAAGAAACTGCATTTTCAACTATAAGTGAATAATCTGAGCCAATGCCGCAACTTCTACAGCTGTTCAGAATAAGTGTCCCGTTGGGATCATCCCCTATTGCAGATATAAGTTCTGTTTTTATTCCAAGCCTGGCCAGATTTTCGGCAATATTCCTGCTTACACCCCCAGGACAGAATTCAATTTTTCCCGGATTGGAATCTCTATTAATTATAGGGTTACTGGAAAACCCCTGTATATCTATGTTTGCCGCACCAATAAGGGTGATGTATTTATTTGCCATTGGTTATATATAACACATTTTTTTCTTCAATGCCAGATAACGATTTTTTTCCCTTCATAATCAGCTACTTTCACAGGGATCCCGTAAATACGGCTAAGTGTCTCGCTGTTTAGAATTTTTTCTGCAGTTCCGTGTTCTATTTTATTGCCTTTTCCCATAAGAATTAGATAATTACTAATGGCAGAGGCTACTTCCGGTTCGTGACTTGTAAAAAGTATTGTTACTCCATCTTTTTTAAGAGAGTAAAGAACTTCTATTAGTCTGATTTTATTGGCAAGATCAAGATTACTCATGGGTTCATCCAGTAGTAGAACTCTTGGATCCTGAGCCAAAGATCTTGCTACCAGAACCAATTGCTTTTCTCCACCACTTAAGTGTGTAACAGGTCGGCTTGCAAGGCTTTCAAGTCCTACTTTTTTAAGTGCAATTATTGCTGCTTCATAATCTTTCTTTCCCGGGGATTCCAATGAATGTAAATGGGGTGTTCTTCCCAGTAGTACATATTCCAATAGTGAATATTCAAATGTTATATGTTCATCCTGAGGAACTAACCCTATGAGTCTTCCCATTTCTCTTCGGGAATATTCTTCCAGTTTTTTTCCTTCAAGGTATATTGTCCCTTTATCAGCCTTTATCCACCCAAGAATTAAATGGAGAAGTGTTGTTTTCCCAATCCCATTTGGTCCTAGTATAGCTGTAATATCACCTTTTTGAACTTCCAAAGATAATGTTCTTAAAACATTATTATTTTCCGAACTGTATGTAAAACTTATCTCTTCCATTTGAATAAGGGGTTTATTCATTTTTGTATTCTCATATTTCTATTTAAAAGTAAAATTATAAATGCACCAGCTCCAATTAAGGATGTAAAAATACCCAGAGGAATTTCTCCGGCAAACAGAGTTCTTGCCATTGTGTCACAAATAATAGTAAAAATGCCCCCAAGAAGCATTGCTCCAGGAAGACTTTGCCTGGTATCAGCTTTATAAAGTCTTCTGGATATGTGGGGTACTATTAACCCTACCCAATTTACTATTCCACTTACAGAAATTACAGCAGCTGTTGCTGCAGTAGCACTAAACAGGAATATCAATCTTGCTTTTCCAGGAGATATGCCCAGTGAAAATGCTGTTTCATCATCAAGACTTAAAACATTTAATCTCCAACGCATAAGAAAAACAATTGTCATAGAAATTATTGTAACTGGAAGAATTGTAAACAGTTCTTTCCATGTTATACTCCAGAGTCCACCCAGAAGCCAGAATGTTATCTCCGGCAGCTGACTCATTGGATCTGCTGCATATTTCATAATGCCGACACCTGCAGAAAATAGGGCAGAAACAGCAATGCCGGATAGTATTAATCTAAGAACCCAACCACCGAAGCGAACTCTTCTTGCAATATAGTAGGAAAATCCAAGTCCCGTTATGGCAAAAAAAGCAGCAGATCCCTGAATAATCCATGCAGAACTCCCCAGAAAAATAATAGCAAAAGCCGCGCCAAAGGCTGCTCCCTGGGAAACTCCAAGAAAGCCGGGTTCTACCAGAGGATTAGAGAATATCATTTGGAAAACCATTCCTGAACCTGCTAACGAAACTCCCAGTAAAAGAGATGTAAGCAGCCGGGGCAGACGGAGATTAAAAACCAGTTTCCAAGCCAGAGTATCAGAAAAAAGAATCCGGGGATCCATTAATCCTTTTGAAGGATACCTTCCTATAAATAACGCTATAAAAAAAATAATAATAAGAATAAATAAGAGTATAAAAATCCTCTCTTTTTTGGGGGGAATAAGGGGGCTCTGCATCATTCTACCAGCCAAGTCTGCTCAAAATTTCAGTTTCGTATTGTTCATCAGTTAGAAAGTAGAGATCCTTGAAAAAATCCCTGGTCATTTTCTGAATATCCACATCTGCAAATAGTTCCGGATGAATTTGTTTTGCCAGCCATTTAAGACCAAGTATCCATCTGCTGTCAGGTTGATCCCAGCTATAAAAATCTACAGGGAAAGCTTGTAGTTTGTTATTTTTTACAGCCTTCAGTTCCTGCCATTCGGGGGAACTATTCATTGCTTCAATGATAATATTAATGTCTTCTTTATAGGCAACTACATATATCTGGTCGGGATTCCAGGCGGCAATTTGTTCTAAATTTATTTTACTCCAACCTCCTCCAGGATGACTGTCTGTCCAAACAGGTGTGCCTCCTGCCATTTCAACCATTCTGGATTGTATCCAGCTGCCTGGAGGAGTATTAAATGCGGCAATTCCATCTCTTGTTGTGTGATAAATGAACAGGATATCAGGTTTTTCTGTTAGAGATTGTGTACGATTTGTAACAAATTCTTTTTCATCTCTATAGTATTTTATTAACTCTGATGCTCTTGCAGGATTTCCGAAAACTCTGCCAAGCATTTTAAAATCTTCTTCATAGGCGACCGGGGTTTCCAGGTTCATATAGAGTACAGGAATATCCAGTTGACCTACAGGATCACCTAAACTTTTTTTAAGATAGTTTTTCACTATTACTAAATCCGGCCTGGTAACTGCTATCTGCTCAGGACCAACATTATGTTCAAGAAAAATCTTTTTATCGTAAAATGGATCAAGAACTTTTGCAAATTCGCCATTTCTCTGGTTCGTTTTCCCTACCCCTACTATTCTCATCGATGCTTCAGGAAACATATAGAGTACGTCGGCAATCATGTTTGAGGCTTTTCCGACAAATGTTATTCTTTGGGGGATTCCTGGAAGATATGCGGTATTTCCAGTTGTATCTTCAATAACCAGGGATGTGTTAACTTCTGTGCTTCCTGCTGCAGGAAGTAAATTGGTCATTAATATCGATAAAAGTAGTGTATATAAAAGTCTTTTCATTGCATATTCTCCATTGTATTATTGGATATATAATGGATTGTATCCCTGGTGTGCTAAACAGTCAACAGGGGGCTTTCAACTCAAATACATGTTGGTATTGAAGAGTCGCTTAAAGTCACCTTGCAACTTATTATTAAGGATTAAGCTAAATTAGTATTTTTAATTTGACAAGTTGACAAGTTGTTGGTATTATATAGTCATGAAAACATTACCAGTTGGTGAATTTAAAACACATTTCTCAGAAGTTCTGAATGAGGTAAAAACCGGAGCGGAAATTGTTATTACTTATGGCAGGAAAAAAGAGAATATTGCAGTAATAATTCCTTATGAAAATTTTAAAAACCGAAATAGAGTTACATTGGGTTTGCTTAAGGATAAGCAAATGAAGATTAATGATGATTTTGATATGACAGCAGAAGAATTATTACGTATATGAAATATCTTTTGGATACACATTATGTCCTTTGGTCTTTGTTTGAACCTGAAAAAATACCTGTAAGTATAGTAAATATAATTGAAAATGAAGAAGATGAAAAATATGTATCTGGAATTTCTTTGTGGGAAATATCTTTAAAATATTCAATTGGAAAGTTAGAATTATATGGGACTAATCCGGAAGATTTATATGATTCACTACTGGAAGCAGGATTCAAAGTTCTTTCTTTAAAAAATATAGATGCAGCAACATTTTTTAGATTGCCTCTTCAGGAAGATCATAAAGATCCATTTGATAGATTATTAATATGGCAGGCAATTCAAAATAATTTAATATTTCTTACCAAAGATAAAAAAATAGAGCAGTATAGAAAAATTGGGCTGCGTTTATAAATTGGAAATAAAACTATAGAAGCAGGGAAGAACAATAATATGATTAAAATGGTAGTTTTTTCTGGAAATCCTGGCAGAGAGTATGAAAAAACCAGACATAATATAGCTTGGATGGTATTAAATTCTTTTACTGGTTCTAATATTTTTGTTTGGAAAAAAAAGTTTAATGGCCAATGGACCGACTATTATGCTGGAACAAATAAAATTATATTTCTAAAACCGGAAACTTTTATGAACAATACTGGAAAAAGTGTCCAGGCTGCTGCTCATTTTTTTAAAATAAAACCGGAAGAAATTCTTATTCTTCATGATGATCTGGAACTTGATTTTGAAAAAGTTGTATTAAAAAAAGGTGGCGGAACAGGAGGTCATAATGGTCTAAGGTCTATGAATCAGCATCTTGGTACCAGTGAGTATTACCGTTTGCGACTTGGTATCGGCAGACCTGTACATGGTAGTGTCAGTTCTTTTGTTCTTGGTAGGTTTACTCCGGAAGAAGAGATAGGTTTATCTGTTTTTATTCCAAAAGCTGTTTCGGTACTGGAAGATATTTTAAGTTTGACTTTGGATAGTGCTCTTAAAGAATATTAATTGGAAACAATTTCTTCTGCACCATAACTTAGAAACGCGTCTGTCATGGACAGATACTGGGCTTTTATCCATTCAGGGGTTCTTACAGCATTTGATATGCGGATTTCATCTAGCTGGCCTGGGAAGCTGTGATTATTCAAACTGTCATTTCCAATAATAAGATCAAACCCTTCATCTGATACTCTACTGCCACCACCATTTGACTGATCTGTTAAATTAGTAGGGACTACACCATTTGAATGAATTGTAATTTTGTTGGAAACTGCAGCTCCTGTCCATGTTATAAAAAAGGATTGCCATATATTTTGTGCCCAGGAATCATTATAAGCTCTTTCTAAATCCTTATCACTTCCTCCAACATAGTCTACAAAAAAATCCATCGTATATGCCGGTAGGAGATGGATCTTTAATTCTCCCTTATTAAAGATAATATCCTGATCGGAGTAGCCAGTATCGAGCATCCAGAATGAAAAGGTTACTGGTCCAAGATCATCAAGTCCTTGTGCTGAGTTAATTACAATTTTATCCGAATCACCAATAAAATCCATAGCTCCTGAGATTTTCCCATTAGCCTCATGTACAGGACCTTCCATCATATTTACAGTACCATCAAGTTCAAAAGATGTACTGTCTGTAATTATTCCTCCAGTATCATTCATATGCCACACTGCAAGATAATTATTACTCCACACATCTTCAGGCTGAGTATTGTTAGAATTACTTTCTGTTGAATAGTATAACCAGAAGTAGTCAGTAT
>JAOZPU010000277.1 GCA_029932585.1 Spirochaetia bacterium
CCAGGTTTTATCGAACGCAGCAGCAGCTGAATTGCTTGATTAATTTATCTGTAAAAAGTTTTTGATATAAAACTTGCGGAATAAATTTAGATTCCTTATACTTTAGTAAAATAGGGGGTTATTAGATGAAACTATTTATTACCATTATACTTATTTTATTTATTAGTACAGGAAATATCTATGCTTTGGAATTATCTCTTAACTCTGCTGATACTTCTCCATATTCAACTTTAGAAGATAATGGTTTTTATGATATTCTGTTAAAAGAAGTTTTTGAAAATTTAGGAATTGATATTGAAATTAATCATCTTCTTTCAAAACGTTCAATTCAGAATGCTGATAATGGTATTGATGATGGTGAATTTGCAAGAATTGAGGGGGCCGATGTTGAATATAAAAATCTGAAAATAGTGCCAGAACCCCTGGTAGATTTTTATTTTGTAGCCTATTCAAAAAATTCTAAAATAGTTATTTCTAATTGGGATAGTCTTAATAACCATAGTATTGCATTTATTAATGGTTGGGTCTATTTACAGAATAATGTTCCGGATTCAGTTTCAGTTACACTTGTAAGTAATGAAGACTCTTTATTTAAAATGTTATTAAAAGAGAGGGTTGAAATTATTCTTTACAGTAAGTTGCGAGGTTTAAGTAAGATAGAACGGGATGGGCTTGAAGATGTTTTTCTTCTGGATCAACCTCTGGCCTCCAGAGGGATGTATTTATATTTGAATAAAAAGTATGAATATTTGGTACCTGATATTACAACTGAGCTTGTAAATATTAAAGAAAACGGTAGATATATGGAGATTATGGAGGAGTATCTGGTTTTCCAGTAATTAATGAAATATCATACAAAAAAGTTCAGCATAATTACCAATCAACTCATATTTTCACTGATAATTACAGCTTTGTGTCTTATTTTGTTAATGAGCATTATTGATGTTGTCTGGAACTATAATACTGAATTGGAAACATTGAATAATAATCTTAATAATATACCTTTAGCATATGTGGATATTATTACTCACAGTTTATGGATATTTGATGATAAGCAATTAGAAAATTCTGTTCAAAGTATTAATAATTTAGCTGGAGTTTTTTATGTTTCAATTTCTACTTCTGAAGGGAAAGTTATAAGCTCAGGTAATAAAATTGAAGGGGAATTTGAAAGTTTTGAATATGATCTTAATTATTTTTATGTAGATAAAGACATTAATCTCGGTAAACTTCTGGTATACTATCAGTTACCTGGATTTAGAAGAATAATTCTGGATAATCTAATTCAAATAATTATAAGAGTAGGATTCATTGTTGCTTTGATTCTAGTAGTTGTTTTTATTTTGGTAAATTATTTTATAGCAAGGCCTATTTCGAATCTTGCTATGTTAATTGAGGGGAAATCAGATTATTCCACAATTGAATATTCACGAAAGAGGATATTTAAAAAATATGATGAGATTGATTTTCTTGTTGCTGCATTTAATCGGACATTTAAAAAAATTAGAGATGAAATATTGGAAAAGGAAGAAAATGAGATAAAACTTATTAATTCTGTAAAAGAAAAAAATATACTTATAAGTGAAGTACATCATCGAGTAAAAAATAATCTCCAAATTATTCTTAGTTTATTAAATCTTCAAAAAAATGAAACTGATAGTATAGAAGATGCGCTTAATGCATCAATAAATAGAATTCGTGCCATGTCTGAGGTTCACGAACAGTTGTATAATTCGAGTGATTTAACAAATATTTCAATGTATAGCTATCTTAATTCTTTTATAGGTAATATATCAGAATTTTCTACTACAACAACAATTAAGATGGTTCCTGGTAATAATGATATACAGGTTCCTCTTGATACAGCAATTCCGTTGGGTTTAATAATTAATGAACTAATTTTAAACTCATTGAAATATGCATTTCCAGATGGAGGAGGCATTGTTGAAGTAGAGATTCTGGAAAACTCTAAAAAGTATTCCAGAATTCGTGTTTTAGACAATGGTATTGGTATTAAATCAGAAGATGAGCTTAGACACTCATCTAAACTTGGATTTCATATTATAGAGAGTTTAATTAACCAAATTGAGGGTGAAATTGAAATAAGCTCGGATATTGGTCTTTCTGTAATTATTAGCCTGCCATTATAAATCCTTTAAGAAAAGCTTTCTAAAGTAAGCTTTTATACCTCCGATAATTATAGAGTATATTTACCTGGAGGTTCAAATGAAAGATTTCAGAATACAGGGAAGCGAAGACTGTACTACATATGTAAGCCTGGTAGAAGAATTTAATGACTCATATAAGGTTGTTATTAAAAAGACAGGAGAATCATCAACAAAGGAAAAAACAGAGATGCTGAGTAAGCATTTATTGGAACTTTGTATAAGAACAGGTTATATGAGTGAGGTAAATCAAGCTCAGATGCAGATGAGTTAATAGGATTATAATAACATATTGTTAGAATAATAAAAAAAAGTACAAATATACTACAAAATGTATAATTCCTATTGACATAATCCTGTTCATTAATCATATTAAGCCCATGCATAAGCAACCAAAGCCTGGTCGCAAACAAGTTTGCTGCTCGGCAATGAGTCGTACCGGAAGAGCGAAGCGATGAGGCTGGACGGAAGCAAGCTTCCTGCTCGCCCATGCATCCGGGGGAACGATCTCAGCAACCTAAGCCTGGTCGCAAACAAGTTTGCTGCTCGGCAATGAGTCGTACCGGAAGAGCGA
>JAOZPU010000103.1 GCA_029932585.1 Spirochaetia bacterium
CTCAGGGTACGAAATTACTACTGTTTGAGTTTATGTAGAAGTAAAAAAAATAGAGATACCTATAGATATGTGTAAAAATTACACCCCGTCACTAACTATCTTCGTGTCAGCAAAAAATATATAGATATCTATAAATCCGTATTAAAATTAAACCCGGTCACTGAGTGTTTTTGTACCAGCAAAAAAGTATCGAAGTGACCTTGCGTTCTGTACTGTTTTAATACATAATGTAAACGATTACATTGTCTCGTATACAAGGAGTGTTATATGAATACTAAAAATAGATTACAGGGTGATTACCCTAAAATAGGAATAAGACCAACTATAGACGGGCGACTTGACGGTGTCCGTGAATCTCTTGAAAAACAGACTTACAATATGGCTAAAGCTGCTGCAGATCTTATTTCAGGAACATTAAGATACCCCAACGGTGAAAAAGTTGTATGTGTAATTGCAGATTCAACCATTGGCGGAGTAGCTGAGTCTGCTGCCTGTGCTGCAAAGTTTGACAAAGAGGGGGTAGGTGTTTCGTTGACTGTTACACCCTGCTGGTGTTACGGAACAGAGACTATGGATATGGACAGCCTTATTCCTAAGGCTGTATGGGGTTTTAACGGAACAGAGAGGCCTGGTGCTGTCTATCTGGCAGCTGTTCTTGCTGGACATACACAGAAGGGACTTCCTTCATTTGGTATTTACGGCCGTGAGGTGACTGACTCGGATGATAGTTCTATTCCCGATGATGTCAGAGAAAAGTTGCTTGCTTTTGTCAGATCCGGACTTGCAGTATCTATAATGAAAGGTAAGTCTTATCTCTCTCTTGGTTCAGTCTCTATGGGAATTGCAGGTTCTGTTGTAGATGAAAGTTTTTTTCAGGATTATCTTGGAATGAGAAATGAATATGTTGATATGAGTGAGTTTTCCAGACGACTTAAACTGGGAATCTACGATAAAGTTGAATTTGAAAAAGCCTATGCCTGGGTAAAGGCCAATTGCATTGAGGGCCAGGATCCTAATGCTAAAGAGCTGCAGCATTCCAGTGAACAGAAAGATGAGGAGTGGAAAACTTCTATAAAAATGACACTTATTGCAAGGGATTTAATGATAGGAAATCCTGTTCTTGCAGAGATGGGTTTTGGAGAAGAAGCACAGGGTCACAATGCCATTAGTGCAGGGTTCCAGGGACAGCGCCACTGGACAGATTTTATGCCTAATGGCGATTTTATGGAGACTATTCTTAACAGTTCTTTTGACTGGAATGGAATTAGAGAAGCTTTTGTTTTTGCAACAGAAAATGACAGTTTAAATGGTGCTTCTATGCTTTTTGGTCATCTTCTGACCGGTAGAGCACAAATATTTTCCGATGTAAGAACTTACTGGAGTGCAGATGCTATAAAGAGAGTTACGGGTAAAACCATGACAGGACTTGCTGAAAATGGTCTTATTCACCTAATTAATTCTGGTTCCACAGCTCTTGATGGTTCCGGTGAACAGACTGAAGAAGGAAAACCTGTAATGAAGCAGTTCTGGGATATTACAGAAGAGGATGTAGATAACTGTCTTAAGGCCACTCAGTTTTGTCCTGCAGATATAGGATATTTCAAGGGAGGTGGTTACTCTACAGATTTTCTTACTAAAGGGGGAATGCCTGTTACCATGTCCAGAATAAATCTTGTAAAAGGCCTTGGTCCTGTCCTTCAGATTGCAGAAGGCTATACTGTGGAACTTCCATCTGATGTTCATGATGTTCTGGATGAAAGAACTAATCCTACATGGCCAACTACCTGGTTTGCTCCGAGGATTACAGGTGAAGGAAGATTTAAAGATGTATATACTGTAATGCTAAACTGGGGTGCAAACCATGGAGCTATAAGCTATGGGCATATTGGTGCAGATCTTATAACTCTTGCTTCAATGCTTAGGATTCCGGTAAATATGCATAATGTACCTGATGATAAGCTGTTCAGGCCTTCATCATGGAATGCTTTTGGTATGAATTTAGAAGGGTCTGATTACAGGGCCTGTGCTAATTTTGGGCCGTTGTACGGGTTTAAAAAATAAATTTTTGGCTGTTGATTTATTGTAGGAAAAAATGACACATATTAAATGCCAAAATGACGCATAGAGTAAATATGCTACAGCTTATTATACTAAGATAATCGTATTATACCAAAAATTTTATTTTGTCAGCCTAATTGCTTACATTGTAGGTAATTAGGTTTTTTGCTATAAAAGTTGGCATGCCTCTTGCTATATGGTATATAGAGATATTATTCAAAATACACGGAGGCATGACATGAGATATTTAGTAAACAGACCATCAAACCTATTTGGAGATTTTGATAAAGTTTTAAACAATTTGTTTGAAGATAATAAGTCAATTGGTCAAACAGTAGGGAGAAGTAATCCTTCAGTAGACATCAGTGAAAGTAAAGATGGATATACTCTGGAAGTTGAACTGCCGGGTCTTTCAGAAAAAGATGTTGATTTGAAGATTGAAGACAACAAGCTTCTTATTTCCTCTATTACAAAAGAAAATAAGGAAAAGGAAGGAAAAGAAGAAGAAACTCATTATCTTCTTAAAGAAAGAGGGAACTATACCTTTGCCAGAAGCTTTATCCTTCCAAAAGACGCTAATACAGAAGCAGTAAATGCTTCTTTCAGCAATGGAGTCCTTAAAATTAACATAGAAAAAATTCCGGAAAAACAGCCAAGATTAATTAAAATTAAAGCTGCTTAAATTATTTTTTATTCAGAGAAAATTATTTCGGCGAAATAAGGATGAGAATATCATCTTTATTTCGCTTTTTTTTTATTATAACCTTGTCAAATAAAGCAAAAAGAAATAATATAGAAATATAAACGAAAGCTAAAAAAAAGTGTTATGTAAGTTATTTGGAAAGGAGAATGTATGGCAGAACAGATTTTAATGCCCAAGCTGGGGAATTCTGTAGAAGAGTGTTTAATAACGGAATGGTTAAAAAATGAGGGAGACACAATAGCTGTCGGAGATATTATCTGTACAGTAGAAACAGATAAGGCTGCAGTTGACGTTGAAGCATCCGCTTCAGGAGTTATTTTAAAAATTCTATTTCCTGAAGGAGAAGAGGTTCCTGTATTGCAACCTATAGTAATAGTAGGTGAAACAGGAGAGGATATATCTTTTGTAGTTACATCGGTACCCGATGATGCTTCCTCTAAAACTGAAACTGATTCTGTTAAAACATCGGTTTCCGTTGATAATCCTGTGAATATATCGGGTTCTGATGATACATCTATGGAAATAGATACTGCTCAGGTTTTACCTTCTAATAATTCAATCTCAGGTTTTTCTTCCCCCAGGGCAAGAAATCTTGCATCTGCAGAAGGGATAGATATATCTGCACTGCCAGGTACAGGTCCTTCAGGAAGAATTATCGAAAGAGATGTTCTAAAAGCAGGGACGGGAAATGCCCCGGCAAGTGCTGCGGCAATAGAAAAAATGCTTGCTACAGGTGGAGTCAGGCCAGCTGTAGGCACAGGTATTGGTGGTAGAGTTCTTAGTTCGGATATTGTAAATATGCCTTCTGATTCCAGTGCACCAACAACGGTAAAAACCACAGAAATTTCGGTAAAGGGTGTTAGAAAAATAATTTCAGACCTTATGCTTAAATCTTTGACAACCAGTGCACAGCTTACTTTAAATAATTCAGCGAATGCAGAAAAACTGCTTAGTCTTCGAAAGCGTTTAAAAAACAGCTCTGAGAATCTTGGTTTAAAGGGAATCTCAATTAATGATCTTGTAATGTTTGCAGTAGTAAGAACTCTCAAAGATTATCCTGAATTAAATGCACACTTTCTGGGCGATAAGATTATTCAGTATGATAATGTAAATCTGGGTATAGCAGTTGATACAGACAGAGGGCTTATGGTTCCCGTGGTTAAGAATGTAGAGAATCTTTCTCTTAAAGATTTTGCTGCATCAAACAGAGCTGTTTACGACCGTATAAGTTCCAACACAATTTTGCCCGATGAACTTACAGGGGCAACTTTTACAGTTACCAATTTAGGTGGTTTAGGTATAGAAAGTTTTACACCTGTTCTTAATATACCCGAGGTTGCAATTCTTGGAGTTAACAATATTCAGTTGAAGCCCGTCAAAAAGGATGGAGAGGTTGTTTTCGAATCCTTTATAGGTCTGTCCCTTACCTTTAATCACCAGGCTATGGATGGAGCTCCTGCTGCAAGATTTATGCAGAGTCTTAGTCAGAATATCTCTGATATAGATATCCTGATAGCGTTGTAGGAGGGGTTATGTACGATATCATAATTATTGGAGCAGGCCCTGGAGGCTATGTTGCTGCCGAACGAGCCGGTAAAATGGGGAAATCGGTACTAATTGTGGAAAAAGAACACTTAGGCGGAGTGTGCCTTAATAGAGGCTGTATTCCAACAAAAACTCTCCTTAACTCAACAAAACTCTACAAGCAGGCAAAAAGTTCTGCCCCCTATGGTGTTCATGCCGGAGATGTAAGTTTTAACTGGAACGAAGCTCTTGTTTGGAAGAATGAGGTTGTTCAGTTACAGCGTAATGGGGTTTCTTTCTTAATGAAAGAGAACAATGTAGAAGTTGTAAAGGGTTCTGCAGAGCTCCTGGAAGGGAAAAAAATATCTGTAGATGGAAAAATCTATGAAGGTGAAAATATTATTATTTCAACAGGTTCTTCCAACTTTGTCCCTCCTGTTCCCGGAGCTGAGGGGAATAATGTTGTTACCAGTGATGAAATACTAGATCTAAAAGAACTTCCTGAATCCCTGGCCGTTATTGGCGGTGGTGTAATAGGGATGGAGTTTGCATCTCTTTTCTCAAACCTTGGAATAAAAGTTGATGTTATAGAGATGATGGATGAGATTATTCCTATGATGGATAAAGATCATACCAGGGTTATGCGCAGGGATATGAAGGGTATAAACTTTCATCTTTCCTCTCAGCTTCTTAAAATTGAAGGGAGAAAACTTACATATAAGTTTGAAGGAAAGGAAGAAAGTCTGGAAGCGGATCTTGTTCTTATGGCTGTAGGTAGGCGGCCTAATACCGGGGGGCTTGAAAAAACGGGACTTGATATAAATAAAGGCAGAATAGTTGTAAATGAAAAGATGCAGACAAATTTGCCTTGCATATATGCTGTTGGAGATGTTACCGGTCTTTCTATGCTTGCTCATTCAGCATCGCGTATGGGAGAAGTTGCAGTAAATAATATCTGCGGTATACAGGATAGGATGAGATATAACGCAATTCCCTGGGCTGTATATACCAGTCCGGAAGCTGCAGGATGTGGTATGACAGAAGCTGAAGCCAAAGCAAGTGGAAGGGTAGTAAAAACTGCCTCTATGCTAATGAAGCACAATGGCCGGTTCATGGCTGAGCATGGAAAAACTGCTGCTGGAACCTGTAAGGTGGTTGTTGATGCAGAAACAGGAGTTTTGTTGGGAGTTCACCTTATTGGAGGAATTAGTTCCGAACTTGTTGCAGGTGCTGCAGCAATGATTGAGAGTGAATTAAGAGTAAACGAAATTAAACAAATTATATTTCCCCATCCCAGTCTTTCCGAGGTTATTCGGGATGCAGTATGGGCTTTAAATTAGATAAATAGAAAAGGTTAGTAAAGGAGAAAAAATATGCCAAAAAATTTAGTTGTAGATCCAAAAGAGATTAGAAAACCGGGAGTTATTAAAATAAAAGATATTCCTGTAAACAGTTATGTTTCTGATATAAAAAAGGAACTTAAAATTTACGGAAAAGATGGACTTAAAAAAATATACTACGACATGCTTATTATTCGTGAATTCGAGATGATGCTGAACTCCATTAAGCAGGAGGGTAACTATCTTGGTATTGAGTATAATCACAGAGGACCGGCTCACCTTTCGGGTGGTCAGGAATCAGCAGCTGTTGGTCAGTGTGTAAATCTTTCTGAAAATGATCTTATTTTTGGTTCCCACAGAAGTCATGGCGAAATTCTTGCCAAATGTTTTTCTGCAGTGGAAAAACTTGATGACGGTTCATTGCAGAAAATTATGGAAGAGTTTGGTAATGGTCGCCTTCTTGGTGTCGTTGAAAAAGAAGCACCCGGAAAATCACTTAAAGATCTTGCGGAAAACTTTGTCCTTTATGGAGCTCTTGCAGAGATATTTGCCAGAGAAACCGGATTTAACAGCGGTCTTGGTGGTTCTATGCATACATTTTTTGCCCCTTTTGGCTCTATGCCTAATAATGCCATAGTCGGTGGAAGCGGTGATATTAGTCTTGGTGCAGCTCTGTTTAAAAGAATTAACAGAAAGCCCGGTATTGTTATTGGAAACATTGGAGATGCAGCTCTTGGATGTGGTCCGGTATGGGAAGGGCTTGCTCTCGGTTCAATGGATCAGTACAACACTCTTTGGGATAAATCTCTTGGTGGTGCTCCTCCGTTTATGCTTAATATCTTTAACAATTTTTATGGAATGGGCGGACAGACAAGTGGTGAAACCATGGGCTATGGAATGGCCGCAAGGGTTGGAGCAGGTGTTAATCCGGATAATATGCATGCAGAGAGAGTCGACGGATTCAATCCATTAGCAGTTGCAGAAGCAATGACCCGAAAGAAAAAATTACTGGAAGCAGGAAAAGGTCCTGTTTTTATGGAAACAATAACCTATAGGCTAACAGGGCATTCCCCTTCAGATGCATCTTCATACAGATCAAAAGAGGAGATTGAGAGCTTTAAACAGAACGACAGTCTTGAAAGTTACAGGGAATATCTTCTGGAAAACAAGGTTATTACAGAATCTGAAGTTTCTGAACTTAAAGATAAGGTTGTCAATAAAATTAAGAGCACCATGACCCTTGCTATAAACGATGATATTTCCCCAAGAGTAAATGGTGCTTTTATAGAATCTGTTATGTTTTCCAACGAGAAAAAACCTAAGCTGGAAGATAGAGAACCTGAAGTTCTTATGCCGAAAGAGGAAAATTCCAGGGTAAAGGCTATTGCCAGAAGAAATAGATATGCTTTTGATGAAAATGGTAAACAATATTCTACAGCAAAAACCTACAGTTTTCGGGATGCTCTTTTTGAAGCTCTTATAGACAGATTTTATGAAGATCCTACAATGATAGCGTATGGAGAGGAAAACAGAGACTGGGGTGGGGCTTTTGCAGTTTACAGAGGTTTAACTGAGGCTCTCCCTTATCACAGGTTATTTAACTCTTCGATTTCAGAAGCCGCCATTGTTGGAAGTGCTGTAGGTTATGCTATGAGCGGCGGCCGGGCTGTAGTTGAACTTATGTATGCAGATTTTATGGGTCGTGCAGGAGATGAAATTTTTAATCAGATGCCTAAATGGCAGTCTATGAGTGCAGGTGTGTTAAAAATGCCTATGGTTCTTCGTGTTTCTGTTGGAAGTAAGTATGGTGCCCAGCATTCCCAGGACTGGACAGCTCTGGTTGCTCATATACCTGGTTTAAAAGTTATGTATCCAACAACACCTTACGATGCAAAAGGGATGCTTAATCTTGCTTTGACAGGTACAGACCCTGTAATTTTCTTTGAAAGCCAGAAATTATACGGAATAGGTGAGATGTTCGAGAAGGACGGGGTACCGGAAGGATACTATGAAGTTCCTGAAGGGGAACCTGCTGTTAGACGTACAGGTAAGGATTTAACTATTATAACAATAGGTGCAACAGTATATCCTGCATTGGATACAGCAGATATTCTTAAGGATAAATATGGACTGGAAGCTGAGGTTATAGATTTAAGATTTATGAACCCTCTTAACTATCAGCCCCTTATTGATTCAGTAAAAAAGACAGGAAAGGTTCTTTTGGCTTCGGATGCATCAGAAAGAGGTTCTTTTCTCCATACGGTGGCTTCCCATATTGGAAGACTTGCATTTGATTATCTGGATGCACCACCGGTAGTTGTAGGGGCCAGAAATTGGATAACACCACCTGCAGAGATGGAGGAATTTTTCTTTCCCCAGAATGAATGGTTTATAGATGCAATACATGAATCTATACTTCCCCTGGAGGGTCATAAGGTTGCAACTGTTCAGACAGATGGAGAATTTATACGTAAAAACAGGCTGGGAGTGTAAAGATTTAATGTTTGAACTATTAGAATACAAATCTATTATAGAACGATTGAACAAAGGAGCCAGTGCAGATAGACAATCTGCACTAATTCAGGTCGCAGGTTTAATTGAAAAGCAAAAAATCACCAGGGTGGCTAATGAAGAGGTTAATAATCACGTTCATACTACCTTTTCGTTTAGTCCCTATTCACCCTCGGGTGCTGCTTTTGCTGCCTGGAAAGATGGGCTTCAGGCTGTAGGCCTTATGGATCATGACTCAATTTCCGGAGCAGATGAGATGCTTGAAGCCTGTAAGGTTATGAACATAGCATCAACAATAGGCTTTGAAATTCGGGTTAATTTTTCCGGTACTTCTGTGGAGGGATTGCGAACAAATAATCCTGACTCAAAAAATATTTCATATATAACTGTTCAGGGAGTTCCTTCAGATAAGTTTAAAGAAGTTGAAAATTTTTTAAACCCTGTAAAAGAAGAAAGAAATATAAGGAATAAAAAAGAAGTAGATAATCTAAATAAACTAATATCTGTTCATGGCATAGAAAAAATAGATTTTGAAAAGGATGTTCTGGGAAAATCAATGAGTGCATTTGGAGGTTCTGTAACAGAAAGACATATACTTGCAGCTCTCTCAGAAAAACTTATTTCTAAATTTGGAAAGGGTAAGCCTGTTGTCAATTTTCTTGAAAATAAATTTAATATTTCTTTATCACCCATCATAAAAGGATTTCTACTTGATAAAGAGAATCCCCATTATCTTTATGATCTTCTGGGGACCATGAAGGGAGATTTTCTACTTGAGTTTTTTATTCAACCCAATGAAACTGAATGTCTTCCAGTATCTAAAGTTGTCAACTTTGCTAATTCCATTGGAGCCATCCCTGCATATTCCTATCTGGGTGATGTAGCAGAAAGCCCTACAGGGGACAAAAAAGCTCAGGCTTTTGAAGATTCTTTTTTAGACAAACTAATGGATGAAGTTAAGAAAATTGGGTTTAAAGCAATTACTTATATGCCTCCGCGAAATACCCGGGCACAACTGGATCGAATACAAAGTATTTGTAAAAAACACAATTTTATGGAAATAAGCGGGGTTGATATAAATTCATCCAGACAAATATTTAACTGTCCTCCTATCCTGGAAGAGTCAAACAGACATCTAATAGATTCTACATGGGCACTTATTGCCCATGAAAAACTAACAGGCAAAGATAAGTCTCTTTCACTCTTTAGTAATAGTAATCCAATTGCAGATCTTCCACTTCAGGAACGTATTGATTTGTATAATGCAATAGGTCGTGAAATTGATAAAAAAAATCCTGAAAAACTGGATAATCTAATAAAAAAGGTTTATGAATATGGGAATTGAGACAACTATTTCCCCTCTGCTGAGGGGGCTGACTTTTAATGGAAGTTATGGAAGTACGGTAAAGTTTGATACTATTGAAAACTCTGATAAAGATGCCCTGATAATTCCGGAGACAATAAAAGCTCAGGCCAAAGATACAGTTATAAGGGATATACTTACAGAAGCCTATACCAGTTATGTGGATACTCATGGTTTCAGTCCCAAAACAGCTCTATTAAATGGTGTTGGAACTTTTTCGATTAGCAGTACTAAGAGTGAATCCATAGATGCTCAATGGGGAGTTGTAAAAAATAGAATTTCTGTTGTTACCGGTGGAGCCCAGGGATTCGGAGAGGGGCTGGTAAGAGAGCTGACAGAAGCAGGTTCCATTGTATATATTGCAGATATGAATCTTAAGGGAGCAGAGAATCTTGCAAAGGATATTAATAGCACCCTTGGGAAAACTGTTGCATTTGCTGTAGAGGTTAATGTTACCGACGAAGAATCTGTTGCTAAAATGGTGGAAAACATAGTTCTTACATCCGGTGGAATTGATATATTTATCAGCAATGCCGGAGTTCTGAAAGCAGGCAGTGTAAAAGAGATGAGTCTCGCAGATTTTAACTTTGTTACCAGCGTAGATTATACCGGCTTTTTTATCTGCACAAAATTTGTATCTCCTGTTATGGCTCTTCAGAACAGTGTATCCGGGAATTATTTTACCGATATAATCCAGATCAATTCCAAGTCCGGCCTGTCCGGATCGAATAAGAACGGTGCTTATGCAGGTGCAAAATTCGGCGGAATTGGTCTTACTCAAAGTTTTGCTTTGGAACTTGTTACAGATAATATTAAGGTAAATTCAATATGTCCTGGTAATTTTCTGGATGGACCCTTATGGTCAGATCCGGACAGGGGTCTTTTTGTTCAGTATTTGAAAGCAGGGAAGGTTCCTGGTGCAAAAACATTGGAAGATGTTCGAAAACATTATGAAAATATGGTTCCAATGAAACGTGGCTGTACAAGTTCGGATGTAATTAAAGCGGTTTACTATATTGTGGATCAGAAATATGAAACCGGTCAGGCCGTTCCGGTAACCGGCGGCCAGATAATGATGAACTAATTG
>JAOZPU010000278.1 GCA_029932585.1 Spirochaetia bacterium
AGTACTACCGTTTTACCATCTAGTTTTTTTTCCAAAACAGTCTCCTTATATTTTTTCTGCCCAGGGCAGAATTTTTCAAGCGGTTAGTTTAACATAGAATTAAATAATATCAAGAAAAAATATCATTTTTTTTATGCTGATTTGTTGTTTTTTTTATAAATTTTAACAATAATTAGCTAAAAAACAGCCCGTTTATAGCTTTTGACCATTTTTCAGGATAGGGAATTCGTAATCCAACCCTGTCTTTTTCACCTTTTTCATTAACAAAATTAATTGCAACAATATTACCGTACATATTTTTGCCTTTAAAATCATCTGTAGCTGAAATAGATGTCATTTGTTTCCCGGAGACAAAGATCTCTTTTTTTGTATATCTGGATACATAATATAGACCCTCACTGGATAGACCAAGGGCTCCCATACTATTAAAAGGAACACCCGGAATAGACTCAACACCATAGTAGTGAACATTGTATGCACTTAAAATTATATTACCTTCACCTAATCTAATTCTAAGACGTTTTGCTTCAAGGTTTCTAACAAAGGAGATTGTTAATAAAACCACCGCAAATAGTCCACCCACTAAAAGAGTTGATATATTTCCATTATTTAATAGATTCATAAATTCACCTTTCCTTCAGTTACTCAAATCTCATTTTAGATAAATAACGTATAACACGCCATCTTACAATAGTATGAAACACACCTTTTTCTGACCCAAGTTCTTTCATAAATGAATTTGCAATTTCTTCATCTGTTAAATTTTGTTTCTTTTGCGCTGCAATATGGCTGGAATTACGTTCAAGTATTTTTTTAATTGAATTTTGATCATTATCCCTTATCATCGAAAATGAAATAAGAACAATAATAATAGATAGACCAACTGTGATACTAATATCATACTCAGTATTTTTTATCAGTAATCTTAAAAATGAATCAGGGTTACCTGCATTAAAAATTAGATAAAAATCTATCATCATAACTACTGCTAATAAAAAATATAAAAATTTACGTATTGATGCAGACATTATATCCTCCTGATCAAATATTCTGTTCGATTGTATATTAAAAAAAAGAAATGAGACAGTATAAACTGTCTCATTTCTATAAAATTTATCCGGTTCGAAATTGTATTTCTATTATGAAAGAACTCTTTCTTCACCAATTTCCATTTTAGCCCATTCAGCTTCTGCTTTTTCCCAGGCTTCATCACTTGCTTCGTTGTCCCAGTATTCAAGACCACGTTCTGCTCGTGTTGCACCAGGAAGAGTATTATCAAGAACAATTGCAACTATAGCAGTTACAGCCATACCAGTAGTCATAATAGTCTGAAGTATGCTTCCTAAAATATTCACAGCACTTCCAGCTTCACCCCAGCTAATTGCCGCAGCACCAAAATGTGCAGGGAAACTTAACCCGGCAAAAAATGCAAGACCTACAATAAAAAGGTTTCTTGAATTGTTAAGGTTTGTAAACTGCAGATTGGAAAGACCAACAGCAGAAATAAGACCAAACATAGCAACAAACATAGCACCAATTACAGGCTGTGGTAGTGTTGCAAGAGCAGCACCAAACTTACCAAACATTGGAAGAATAAGCATAATTACAGCACCAGCTCTAATTACACGTCGACTGGCTACGTGAGTAAGACCAATTGAACCAATATTTTCTGAATAAGAAGTAGTACCATTACCTGTCTGTAATAAACTTGCAACTAAACAACCTAAACCTTCAGCACCAAGACCTCTGGAGATCATTTTTGCTGTTGGAACAGGAGCTTCTGCCATTCTTGCACATGAATAGTAGTCACCAATAGATTCAACCATAGAACCAAGATAACCTGCCAGCATACCCAAAGAACCTGCAAGAGTAATTGCATTTAATGTAGGAAATCCCCATTTAAAAGGTACCATATGTCGTAGAGAGAACCATGGAGCTGTTCTAATAAGTTCAACACCACTTGTTAAGTTAGCTGCATTACCTTCAGGAATCCATCCTGCAAGTGTTCCAATAAGGGAAAGGAACCAACCGGTTAAAATTGCTAGAAGAACAGGGAAAAGCATGAAAATCTTTGATTTTCTTGAAAAAACCTGTGAATAAAGAATCATAGCAATAAGAGTAATACTAGAGATTATCCAGTTACCAGCCATCCATGGAGCACCAATTCCATAAAGAGCAAGCCCAATCATTGCAATAGTAGGAGCAATAACCAGAGGACTAATTACTTTCTTAACAATACCCATAAGTCCTGTATAACCAAGGACAATTTCAAATACAGATGCAAACATTACTGCTGCACTTACCTGCTGGATCATTACCTGCCAGCCAAGTCCATCAGCTGCAACCATACCAACTATTGCAAACATAGGACCTAGAAAAGAGAAAGTACCACCCTGGATAATCGGCAGTTTGTTCCCAAGCGGGGACTGCTGAATTAAGGTTGTAATTCCTGAAGCAAAAAACATTGTTGAAATAAGCAATGCCAGTTCTGTCTGAGGCATGCCCATTGCACCACCAGTAATAAAAGGGATCAGTACAGTTGCACCAAACATTGTAAGGTACTGCTGAAGTCCCAGAAGAATTGCAAGGCCCATTTTTGGCTTGCTACCGATAGGGTAAATTACCCATCCGGTCTGTTGTCCATTTTCGCTCATATTTCCTCCATATAATATCGGGCAGTGGATTTTGTGTAACACACACACCACTGTCCCGAATTTACCATTTTTACTG
>JAOZPU010000279.1 GCA_029932585.1 Spirochaetia bacterium
AAGGAAGCGGAGAAAGCTCTGGAAGATATAATGGTTAAAAAGGTTTTCGGAAGTGCCGGTGACTGGGTTGTTATAGAGGAGTTTATTGAAGGGAAGGAGGTCTCCATCCTTGCCTTTATAGATGGCCGGACTATTCTTCCTATGCTCCCGGCAAAGGATCATAAACAGATTGGAGATGGGGACACAGGTCCAAACACTGGGGGAATGGGGGTTATTGCTCCGAATCCCTGGTATACAAAAGAGATTGAAGATGATTTTAATGAGCATATCTTAAAACCCACGCTAAAAGGGATAAAGAAAGCAGATTGGGATTTTAGGGGAATTATTTTTTTCGGTGTTATGATAACAGAAAGCGGTGCCTATCTGCTGGAATACAATGTTCGAATGGGCGACCCTGAAACACAGGCCCTTCTTCCTCTGCTGGAAAATGATCTGGCAGAGATTTTTCAGAAAATTAATTATCGGGAACTTAAAGGATACTCTTTGAAATTTAAGAATAAGAGTTCCTGCACTCTTGTTGCGGCTTCCGGGGGATATCCCGGAGACTATAAAAAAGGTCTTGTAATTTCAGGGACAGAGGAACTCTCTTCGAAGGTATTTATAAGTGGTGCAGAAAAGATGGACGGAGCACTTGTTACAAACTCCGGAAGGGTTCTTTCTGTAACAGCTCTTGGGGAGAGTATTCCCGAAGCATCAGAGCTTGCCTATAGAGAGATGGCAAAAATAGATTTTGATGGGATCTACTACAGAAAAGATATTGGTTCAAATAAAAAAGGGGATAAAAATGCCGGTAGATGAAAAATTAATAACCAGTGAAGTTTTAGATAATACTTTAGTCAGGGAAATCTATCCGGAAATAAAGGTTCTAAGTGAGCCCAAAATGGGCAAGGTCAGAACTGTCTATGATATTGGAGATCAGAGAATGATAATGATCTCCAGCGATAATCTTTCTACCCACGATGTTGTGCATAAAAGGCAGGTGTATGGAAAGGGAGCAAATCTGGATGCAATTTCGGAATACTACTTTAAAGCAACAGAACATATTGTTTCCAATCACCTGGTGGAAACTATTGCTTCCAATGTATGGCTGGTGCAGAAGGCGGAACCCATTCTGGTAGAGATGGTGTTTAGAAAATATCTGACAGGGTCCGGATGGAGAGATTATATAAAGAAGAATGGTCCGGAAAAGGGTAGCGAATTCTGTGGTGTGGAACTTCGTCCGGGATATAGAAAAAATGAGATTCTCGATGAAGTTATTTTTACTCCCACAGGGAAGGGGATTGTAGGGGACTTTGATATACCCGAATTCCAGGGTATGGATCCGGAGATAGATGATCCCAAGATTACCATCGAGATAATCAAAGCCAATTATAGAGTTTTCGGCCTTAGAAAACCTGAAGATCTTGATTATATTATGGGAAAAGCCTTTGCCCTCTACAGTTTTATACACAAAGATCTGGAAGAGAAGGGACACCTTCTGGCTGATACCAAGTGGGAATTCGGATATTTGTCCGATGGTAGAATTGCTTTAATTGATGAGTGTGTAACACCCGATTCTTCAAGATTCTGGAAGGCGTCTGACTATAAATTTAACCCCGAAAAGAATGAGTTTACCATTGTTCAGGATGATAAGCAGCACTTTAGAGATTATGTAGAAAGTCTGGGTCTTCAGGCTGTTGAACGGAAAGATGAACTTGCCGCACATATTATGGATGACAATGTCTTAAGGCAGGGGGTTGTAAAGTACTGTAATATCAGGGAGGAAATTACAGGGACTCTGCCCGGCATTACAAATTTTTCAAGAAAAGATGCTGTGCTGAAGGCTCTTGGAGATGCAGGGTTTCTAAGGTAGATATCAGAATATAAGAGGACAATAAGAATACTTGTAAGTTATATAATATATTTATACTAACAATACATAAGATTTATAATCTTTTATCTGGATTTTCTCTAATAACCATGTTAGTGTGTTTAATCAAAAATTTACAAATTAGTATATTAGATAAGGAAGGTTTATGGACATATTTAGCTGGACATTGCTCATAGTAGCAGGAGGAAGTCTCCTTGCTCTGGGTTATGCAGTAATAAAAACGAAATGGATTTTTAATCAGCCTGTAGAAAACCCAAAGCTTAAAAAAATAGGTGGTTTTGTTGCTGATGGAGCAATGGCATTTATGATGAGGGAGTATAAGGTTTTAATACCCTTTGTTCTTTTTGTTACTGCTTTTCTTGCCATTGCAAATAAAGGTGCATTAAGATACCAGGCTGTTGCATTTGTTCTTGGAGCATCTGCATCTGCACTTGCAGGTTTTATAGGTATGAAGGTTGCTACTGCAGCAAATACCAGAACAACACATGCTGCCCAGGGTGGTTTAATACCTGCCCTTAAGGTTGCTTTTACTGGTGGAAGTATTATGGGAATGAGTGTTGTAGGGTTATCTACACTAGGTTTTCTTATTTTACTTTTTTCAGGTAGGTTTATGTTTGGTTCTTCTATTGGAGACCTTGCAGATAAGATTCTTCCAATTATTACAGGGTTTAGTCTGGGAGCTAGTTCTATGGCTTTGTTTGCCCGTGTTGGTGGTGGTATTTTTACCAAAGCCGCTGATGTTGGTGCAGACCTTGTTGGAAAGGTTGAAGCAGGTATTCCTGAAGATGATCCCAGAAATCCTGCTACAATAGCAGATAATGTTGGAGATAATGTTGGTGATGTTGCCGGAATGGG
>JAOZPU010000280.1 GCA_029932585.1 Spirochaetia bacterium
AGGATGGTACTATATGCAGATTGCTTTATCCGTAGAGAATCTAACAAAACAATTCGGTGATTTCACCGCAGTCAAAGATCTTACATTCGATGTAGAAGATGGGAAGTTTTTCTCCATACTCGGTCCATCAGGATGTGGAAAAACAACACTTCTAAGAATGATAGCCGGATTTTATCATCCAACATCAGGATCAATTGAAATCCAGGGTAAAGATATGCTTGGCATGGAACCCAATAAGCGCCCGGTCAATCTTGTTTTTCAACACCTTGCCCTTTTCCCTATGATGAATGTTTATGAAAACATTGCATTCGGTCTAAAAAGAAAGGGTGAAAAAGGACCAGGTATTGAAAAAAAAGTAGGTGACATGCTCGAACGTGTAGGCCTACCTGATTCAGGCTCTAAAAAAATAAACCAGCTTTCCGGTGGACAAAAACAGAGAATTGCAATAGCAAGATGTCTGGTTTTAGAACCCACAGTACTGCTTCTGGACGAACCCCTTGGTGCACTGGATGCAAAACTTCGTGAACATATGAAGGTAGAGTTAAAGAAACTTCAGGTAAAAGTTGGAACAACATTTGTATACATTACCCATGATCAGTCAGAGGCTATGGTCATGAGCGACAAGGTTGCTGTAATGAATAAAGGCGGCTTTGAGCAGCTGGATACACCACAAAATCTTTACTCAAATCCTACATCCTCTTTTGTAGCCCAGTTTGTTGGAGAAAATAATAAGTTTGCAGTGGATCTTCAAAAAGATGAGTCCGGAAAGTTTTTCGCAGCAACTAAAAACGGAGGCCTCTACTCTCTTGCAGATTCATTTAAACTTACCGACAGCCCCTCTTTTGATATGTTTGTCCGGCCGGAAGCTATAATGATAAACCCGCCTAACCCAAAACCTGAGTTTAATATAATAAATGCAGATGTAAAGGCTATTCTGTTTGATGGTGGAAACAGCCGTCTTCTTGTTACCCCGGAAAAAACAGATCAGGAAATTATAGTTTCCCTTCCTCAGAACAGACAGTTTGATCATATAAAGGCAAAGGACTCTATAAAGATAGGGTGGGATCCTGAAGCTGCAGTATGTTTTAATAAAACAGAGGATCAAATCTATGATGACGAAATCTAAAACACGAAAAATAAGATGGAGTTTTATAATATTCTTCATCCCCGTAGCTTTGTGGCTTTTTCTTCTTATTGTACTTCCCCATTTTGAACTTCTTCGAATCTCACTTACAAGCACAAGTACTAATGGTTTTACTCTGGACAACTACAAGGCATTCTTTTTGGAACCAATCTACTGGCTTACATTTGTAAGAACGGCTATGTACTCTATATTTGTAACAGCAATAGTTCTTGTTATTTCTCTGCCTGTAGCCTTTTATATTACGAAGGTATCCAAATTAAAGGCTCAGGGCCTTTTGATGGTTCTTATCCTTGTACCATTCTGGGTAAGTGAGTTGATACGAGTCTATGGCTGGATGATACTCCTTCGTGAAAGTGGAGTGATAAATTCAATTATGTTAAAACTGGGTTTATTCGACCAGCCAATAGAGATGCTCTACAATGACATAACCATGGTAATGGGTTTGGTTTACACCTCCATGCTCTTCATGATAGTACCAATTATAGGTGTTCTTGGGAGTCTGGATGATGCTTATATTGAAGCAGCCCATGATCTTGGTGCAAAAAAACTTACCATATGGAAAGAGATTATTATTCCCTATTCCATGCCTGGAATAATGAGTGGAAGTATAATTGTTTTTATGCTTGTACTTGGAAGTTATTTAACTCCAAAGCTTATGGGTGGTAAAAACGCTCTCTGGTTTACAGAACAGATTTATAATCAGATTATTGTATACTTTAACTGGGAACAGGGAAGTGCATTTGGTTTTCTCCTGTTAATACTTTCTTCTTTAATAATTTGGGTTGCTCTTAAACTTACCAAACAGAGCTTCTCGGAGGTGGTAAAATGATAAGAACCTTACCTAATTCAAAAGCATATCTAACAGGTTATAAACTGTTTATGATAACATTTTTTATCTTTTTATTTTCCCCTCTTGTAATAACAATGGTGCTTGCATTTAACGATTCCATGTTTCCATCCCTTCCCTGGAAAGGTTTTACCCTGGACTGGTTTTTTGGAGATGGACCTGAAAAATTTGGAATATTTCATGACTCAATAAACTTAAGAGGTATAGCCAATTCCTTTAAAACAGCATTTACAGTTTCCATTCTGTCTACCATAGTTGGAACAATGGCAGCTTTTCTGTTTGAACAGGAAGATTTTAAGTTTAAGGGAGCACTGTATTTCCTAATGATAGCTCCTCTTGTAATACCTGGAGTTATTCTTGGTATATCAATCCTTCTGTTTACAAACACAATAAGTATATTCATAGAAGATACTTTTGGAATCTATGTAAAGTCACTTTCCCCAAGTTTCTGGCTTGTTGTAATGGGGCAATTTTCATTTATAACAACAATTGTAACAATGATAATATCGGCCCGCTTGCGAAAGTTTGACAGAACTTTGGAAGAGGCTGCGTTTAATCTTGGGGCAAATAAGTTTGGAGTAATTTGGTTTATAACATTAAAATATCTTAGGCCTTCAATAATAGGTGGAGCAGCTATTGCTTTTCTAATGTCTTTTGAAAACTTTAATACAACTTTGTTTTTAATTGGAGCAGAATCGACCCTTCCAATTAATCTGTACCAACAGGTTAGGGA
>JAOZPU010000281.1 GCA_029932585.1 Spirochaetia bacterium
CATTTAGTTTTACATATATCCATTAATTTAAGGAGTAAATTATTAATTGGAAGTTCTTGATCCTGTAGTATCGGAGCAAAAGTTATAACTCTGGGACCATTATCTAATAATCCTGAATTAAGTCTATCTGAAACTGGATCATATGTGGATGCTGAATATTTAAGGGTGTTATCGTATTCAGCCTCTTTAAGTATAAGTTTTTTAAGATATTCAGACTCAGAAGCAGGATTATACTCTTTAATAATATCCATATTTATAGCCCAGAAATAGTTCTGGGTATTTTTCATCATGTCATTAAAAGAATTATATGGTGGAGGGGATGATGGATATTTAGGAGAATATGGCCATGGATTTCCTCCATCGACAATAAACTTACCAAGACCCAGAGCCAGGCTTATTACCCCATCTTTTGATTTTGAGTGTCCTGTAGGGTAGTAATTAAATGTTCTGGCAACTCCGGATATATCAGGATAAAATTGTCTGTTATGAAGTAAACCTGCTACATCCTGTATTATAATTGCCATTTTTTCTTTTTTTATATCATTACCAGTTGCTATTAGAGAGCTTTTAGGAGCCGAAAAAAATGTAGAAGCATATACAAATTTTATTGCTTCACAAAGTTTTAAAAATCGGGTGTCTGCATCAGGTTGATTTCCTGGAATCATTTTTGTCGCATATATTCCTGCCATAGGTGTTTTAGCTGAATCTTCTATAAGACTTGATGATCTAATTGCCAGTGGTGTTTTTGCATTTGTAGATATTGCTCTTAAATCTCCAAGAATATTAGCAGGCAGGGAAGCTTTTTGAAATTGATGAGCAAGCCGGATATCATTAGAATTAGACAATGCAAAAGGGTATAAATTATTTTGCTCTATAAATTGATCAAAGCATGTTGTAGTTAATATAATTGTTTTAGGGATAGAAACTTCGAAACTTTGATATTTGTCAAATCCTTCATTAGTGGATATTTCGTAGAGTATTTTTAGTCCTTCAGCTTTTCCTCCAAAGCTGCCGTTCCCTATATAGGTAAATTGGTTATCTATAAATGTTTTTCGGGAAAATTCGCAGATATTATTCATGAACGTTTAAGTCCAGCCCCGATTACTGCAGGCTTTTGCAACACGATCAACTGCCAAAATATAAGCTGCATCTCTAGTATATAAATCCATTTTTTTAGCCAAATCACTTACACTTATAAATGCATCAGTCATTTTATTATCCCGCTTACTAAGTACTTCCTCTTTACTCCAAAAATAATTGGAATTACTTTGAACCTGTTCAAAATAGCTACAGGTAACACCACCTGCATTTGCCAGAAAATCGGGTATAAGGAATATACCTTTCTCCTGTATTATTTTATCTGCTTCTGAAGAAGTGGGTCCATTGGCTCCTTCTGCAATAAGTTTAACTTTATTACTAATTTTAGAAGCATTTTCTTCTGTTATAGAATTTTCCAAAGCAGCTGGTATTAGTATTTCAACATCTTGATTTATCCAGTAATCTCCTGGTAAATCTTCATAACCTAGTTTTATTGCTTTGTTTCTGTCTATGCCACCAAAACTATCTGTAATATTACGTAGTTCCTGTAGGTCTATACCACTTAATTTTCTATATGTTCTAGGTTCACTACTTTCCTGGTCCCAACAGGAAACTGATATAACTTTTCCACCTAATTTGTTATAGAGTTCAATTGCATGTTGTGCTACATTACCAAAACCCTGAACACTGGCTGTTGTTTCCTCTAAACGTATATTCATTTCTCTTAAAGCTTCTCTAACTGTAAATATAAGTCCGTATCCTGTAGCTTCTATTCTTCCAAGAGACCCACCCATTCCCACCGGTTTTCCTGTTATTGCACCAGGATATTTACCGCCATAGATAACTTCATATTCATCAAGCATCCAGAGCATATGCTGACCTGTTGTCATTACGTCAGGGGCTGGAATATCCAGTAGGGGACCAATATTTCTTGCCATCTGCCTTACCCAGCCCCTGCATAGACGCTCCTGTTCTCTTAGGCTTAAATTATGGGGATCACAAATTATTCCCCCTTTAGCTCCTCCCAGAGGAATATCCACAATTGAACATTTCCAGGTCATCCACATCGCTGAAGCTTTTACAGTATCTATTGTCTCCATTGGATGGAACCGGATACCTCCCTTAGCAGGGCCCAGTGCATCGTTATGTTGAACTCTAAAACCTTTGAAAACCTGAACTTTACCATTATCCATACGGACGGGTATAGAAAAGTGAAACTCTCTTACAGGTTCTCTAAGAAATTCTCTATTTGCAGTATCCAGATCTAATATATCTGCAATTTTATCAAATTGTTTTTTTGCTGTATCAAAAGCATTATATGTTCTGTTCACATAAACCTTCTTTATAAGATCATTTTTTATTGATTCCAAGCATACAATAATTAGTTTTTAGTAACATAATATTAAAATAAACAAAAACTATTGCTACTTCAAATACTAAACGCATAAATTTGAATTGTCAAATAAAAAGGTTTTTTTAAGGTACACCATTATCTATCTGGAAAGAGAAGGTCTTCCCTTCGTTCACGTGGTTGCATCCTGATATCTAACTTATAACAAGGGAACAAAGAGAAAGTAGAGTTCAAAACACTGATATATACTGATCTTGGTAGACACCTTGAAATCCTGTTGGAAATTTTTATCTGGTTTTCTGCCCGAGAATATATACTCCATTTCCTATACT
>JAOZPU010000282.1 GCA_029932585.1 Spirochaetia bacterium
CTATTTCTAAGATATCACTTGTATCAGAAACACTTCCTAACTTTGCAATAGGGATGATGGGCTGAGAAAAAAGAACCCAAACAGAAGGATAATCAAGCTCTGAAGGCAGCTCACCATCCGGACCGAAATCTGTAATTATCAGGGGATCATCAGATTCATATACATAAGCATCTGTTTCATCTATTTGATGTTCTGAACCTTCAGGAAAATATTTAACAGGAAGATTTTTTAAAATTTTATATAAACTGTCATTTTTTTCTTCACCTGAAATACTGGGACTATTAATATCATTTGATTTCAAATCAGGTGTATCTAAAATATTTCCATCTTTCCTGCAACTGGTAATACTAGTAAAAAGTACTATAAACAGTATCATAACAACGGGAAATAGGATTTTTTTCATATTATTTGCCCCAGCGGCGTTTTTTACGTTTAGGATACTTAATATCAACTCCACCCATAACAGCCAAGCCCTGGATTCTTAGAGTAGGACGACCAGGGTAGTGTTCGTCAGAAACTTTTTTGTCAATTCCGCCCATTATGGGACTTCCTTTCACTTCCACGTTAATACCTTCCGGAACAATTATATCCAGACCTCCCATAAGACAGAGAAAATCTACATCCGTAACTCCAGGCGGAAGAACCGCTTTAGAGAAATCCAGATCGATACCACCCATAAGTGCAAATACTTTATTTTTCCTGGCAGGTTTCCATATGCCCTTTCGGTCAACTCCACTTAAAATGCCTACAAAAAGCTCTTCAGAACGTATCTTACCCCTATTTATATTTATATCAGTGGAATCTTCTGAAACAGCTGGAATAAGAGACAGATCAGAGGTTATTCTTGTGAGGTCCTGAGGAAGTGAAGTATTTATGGCAAGATCCAGTCTTGTTTCAAACTCCTCTACTTCAAGATTGCCATGAGCAAAATTCAACTCAAGTTTCTTAATAGCCTCTTCACGCTGTTGTTTGATAGGCTTATTATCCGGATTAATCATATCTGTCATTTTTTACCCCAGGTTGCATGACCGAGCAGGAACGAAGTTCCGACCAGGTTCAATTATATGAGTATTTTACACCAGATTAAACTATAGAACAATATTTAATTTCAAGTCCTTTAAAAAATCCTTCAAGGACCTCATCTTTACACTCACGAAAATGTTTATTACCTGGTTTACGAAATAAGGCACTTAATTCCAGTTTACGCAAAGGGTAATCAGCCAGAGACATAATCTCAAGAATATCATCAGATTTATAATTCAATGCAATTTTTAATTTAGTAAAAATAATATTGTTTGTTAATCTCTTTTCTTCTCTAGGCACTGAATCTTCTTTTTTACCGCGTTTATAATCAATTAACCCATTAAGAAACGGAGCCAGATGATGATCACCAAACTTTAAATACCCCGGGTCATCAACACTTTTAAGCCAATTATTTATCTGGTCCTTATCTACTTTTAAATTCGTAAAACTGAATACTTCTATCATTTTAGTAGTATCAAGATTAAGTATATTTTGAAGACGTCTGAAAATATCATTATTATTCATTTATAACTCCCTATCTCAAAAAACAGATTTTACCATAGTAAGGAATGAGTTTGAACCCGTAAGTCTATTCTATCAACTCGCTTTTTCATTTTCTTTTCGATGACCCTAAAATGATGTTCTTCATCTGGGGATATGAGAGATATGGCCTCACCTGGATTTTCAGCCCGGCCAGTTCTTCCAATTCGGTGAATATAAGACTTAGGGGATCGAGGCAGTTCATAGTTTATAACCCATGGTAGAAACTCGATATCAATTCCCCGAGACAGCAGATCTGTTGTAACAAGAACCCTAAGTTTGCCGTATTTAAATTGTGACAGAAGATCGGTTCTAACTCCCTGTGTCTTTTTACTGTGAATGGCTTTCGCGTCAATATCATTCTTTATGAGCTTGTCCACAACCCTTTCTGCCCTTCTAACTGAAGAAGTAAAAATCAGGACCTGCTTCATTTCTTTACTCTTTATTAAATGACGTAGGAGTGGTCCTTTCTTGTTTTCAGGGACAAAATATGCAGACTGTTTTATCAGGTCAATATCTTCTTCCTCAGAATCTATTTTTATAATAACAGCATCATGGAGGAGTATCTGTTTTATATTACTGATGTCTTCATTCAGAGTTGCCGAAAACAACAGATTCTGCCGTTTTTGCGGGAGAAGATCGAAAATTTGATTCATCTCTTTTTTAAAACCGGCATTCAGCATCTTATCAGCCTCATCGAGAACAAGAGTCTCAACTCCCGAAAGGTTCACTGCATTTTTATCAATCAGATCAAGTAAGCGCCCGGGGGTGGCCACCAGAATATTTACATTTTTTAAAGCCGTCATCTGGGGATTTATTGACGCACCGCCGAAAACAGCCAGGGTTTTAATTTTCTGAGGAAGGGCTTCTTCGAATAATTTAAAAACATCATTGACCTGAACCGCAAGCTCCCTTGTGGGTACCAATACAAGAACATTGATATGTCTGCGTCTTTTCAGGGTTTCTTTCTGTAGATTCATTAGTATAGGCAAGACATAACTTGCAGTCTTACCAGAGCCGGTTTTTGCAATTCCCAGTACATCTTTTTTATTAAGTACAGCTGGTATTGCTTCCGTCTGAATTGGATAGGGATTTTGATAGTTTTGAGCCATTAGAGTATCTAATAAA
>JAOZPU010000283.1 GCA_029932585.1 Spirochaetia bacterium
AAGACTGCCGCTAATTTTCAAAAATTTATCAACAGAATCTTCAGATATTAGATATAGATCTTTAATATCATATTGATCTACCTTGATTAAAAAAGCACCCTTTTGTAATCCTGCTTTTTCTGCTATAGACCCCTTAGCTACATTTCGTATTCGAAAACCATCTTTTTCTATTGTTATATCAAGGCCTGCATTGTAAAGGCCTACATTAGTTATTTGGATAGAAAAAACAATTATTGCAAAGAGTAAAATAAGACCTAATAAAATCAAAAATATTTTTTGTTTTTTTAACACTTATTTTTCCTTATTTGAAATATACTTTATGGTTATATTATACTCCAGAGAATTATTCAGGACAACCACTTTCTCTTTAAAAAGCTTCTATAACCCGTACAGCATAAATCTAGTAAAATACCAATTATAGGTAAATAATAAAAGAACTTCTGTTGGGGCTGTTAGCTTTAGAACTGCAGGAAGGCTGGAGAAGGAATAACCCGCTACTTGATAATTATATTTCAACCTTTAACAGCTCCCGCTGCAATTCCCTTGATATAATATTTCTGCAAAGAAAGGAACAATATAATAACTGGTGTTGCTGTTAGAACGAGAGAAGCTGTCTGTCCTCCATAATCTGTTGAAAATGTTCCGGTAAAATTAGAAAATTGGAAAAGAACCAGTGTTCCTTTCTTCAAAATAATAAAAGGAAGCAGGAAATCATTCCATACCCATATAATATCCAAAATACCAACTGTTACTGTTATAGATGTTAGTAAAGGAAAAACTACCTGAAAGAATGTTCTAAATGGGCCAGCACCATCTATAGAAGCTGATTCCTCGAGTGTAGCTGGTACACCTTTTATAAAACCATGATAAAAGAAAACTCCTACAGGAGCGCCAAGCCCCCAATACATAAAAATTAAACCTAAAATGCTCATAGAACTCATATCTGTTGCAAGAACTACCAATGGAACCATAATAACCTGAAACGGAATTATTAGAAAGAATGCAAAAAAAATAAATAGAAAACCGGAAAGCTTTCCCTTATGTCTAACCAGAGCCCATGCTGCCATAGAACTGATAAGAATAATCCCTGTTACACTGAATACCGCAATAATTATGGTATTTAGCAGAGCTTTATAGAATGTAACACCATCACCTGAAACTGTCAGCACCCGTCTGAAATTTTCCAGAGTAAATACAGAAGGGAGACCAATAGGATTGGTTGTAATTTCTGCATCAAATTTAAAGGCATTGATAAGAACAAATACAGCTGGATAGATAAAAACAATTGCGGCTGATATCATGAAAATCTGGAGTATAATCTTCCATACACTCCATTTATTAGTTAATCCAATCGAGTTCTTTGAAATAGTATTTAAACTCATAACTCCACCTCCTTTTTCTTGGTAGCTCTCAATTGAAGACCGGTAATGACTGCAATTGCAAGAAGAAGCATAATAGCCTTGGCATTAGCCAGACCTGCCTGTCTGTCAACAAAAGCATTACGATAAATATTGATAGTGAGATTCTCAACACCCATAGTATTAGTTGTAGAAGGATAGAGTGCAAAGATAATATCAAAGGTTTTTAGAGAACCGGAAATACTCAAAAATAGAGCAATTGTAATAGCCGGAACAAGCATTGGAAGTATAATACTCTTAAATTTTCGGAAACCTGTGGCACCATCAATAGATGCAGATTCAAGCATTTCCTGAGGTACATTTTGTAATCCTGCAAGATAAATAATCATATAATATCCCATTCCCTGCCAGGAAGCCACAATAACTGTAAGGATTGGAGCTATTTCAGGATTGGAAAGCCAGCGATCAATGCCTGTAACCAGAGGAAATATATGACTAAATACAAGCTGCCAGATAAATGCAACAACAATCATAGAAAGAACATTAGGTATAAAGAACACTGATCGTAAAAGATTCTTTGCCTTAATTTTCTGATCAAGAGCCAAAGCAATAAGCAATGCAACTACATTCACTATAAGAACATTGGCAAAGGAGAAAAAAATAGTAAAAAGTAATACTCCCAACCGCTTACTATTTGTAAACCAGTTTTTACTAAAAACTCTTTTCAAAGTAGAAGCTTCATAGAGCTCCAGAGCACCATTTTCCAATGCTGTTAATGAATCTGAACTTATAGTCCCATCGGAAAAGGAAGTAATTGTCTCACCTGCAATAGCAGGAATATCCAGGTCATAACCATCAAGTCCTGCATATTCAACGGCATCAAGAAATGGTTCCCAGTCATCACCTATATCAGGAAACTCAATAAGCTCTGCAGCAATGGAAAATTTCTGACCTTTTCTTGGGAAACGGGCTTTATCAAGGAAATATTCATCTCCCTGTTTATGGTAAAGACTGCTTATAAATGATTTCTCATCTTTATCCTCCAGACGAAAGATGAAGTTCTCTTCAAATTCTTTAGCCGGAATGACATAGATTTTAGACAGAGGTTCTCCTGATCTAAAACGATTTACCTGTACTTCCTGGGGCCAGAAATCGGGATCAGTATCACTGGAAAGAATTGAGGAGTAATTAGAAAGACCAACATTCTTAAAATTGGGATTAATATAATCTGCTGAAGCGAAAGCAGCCATAGCACGATATTTTTGAATACCCCTAAGGGACAATTCATTAGTCTCC
>JAOZPU010000284.1 GCA_029932585.1 Spirochaetia bacterium
CTAGAGCCCAAATATATCCACGGTTTTTGTATTTTTGTTTGAGTGTTTCTATCGAAGATGATATGCAAGTAATTGAAATGTATTCAATGCTGACCCATCATATTTTACCTATTATTAAAAATTATAGAAATAATAATCAAGGTTATCCCAGTATTTTTACTGAGTGGAACGACGGAGCTGATAGTGGCTTTGCTTCTAAAGAAGAATATGATAAAGCTATCGAGGATGGCAGAATATTAGGAGGTGGTTTAAAAGCTTGGGAGGCTATTGTAGATAAAATAATATTTTCTTTTACATTTATTCTTACAGAGGACTCTTCGCCGGTTAACAGACAAGAAAGGCAGTGGGTAAAAGAATTCAAAAAAGAGTATGGGGATATCTGGGAAGTAAAAAAAGAAAATGCTCATAAAAATGAATATCATCTTTTTAAACATATAAAAAATGGTAATATATTACATTGTCCAACTGAAAAATATTCTGATGGAGAACATGACAAGTTGCTTGATGCAGGGTGGAAATATGGTGGTTTCAAACAACAACAAACCTGGTATTATAGTGATAAATTATCAACTGAATTAAATGAAAAATGTGAAGAAGGATTAGAATTATTTGGAAAATGGTTTAGATCATTTTGGCTATGACAAACTAGCAGTACCTTAATTATTCTTATAACTTTTATGCTTTAAGCCTATAATCAAGAAGATGAGGAGATGTCTCAAGGAGTTTCAGTAATACTTTAGTAGATCCGCTTGGTGTTCTTTTACCTTGTTCCCATTGACGTATTGAAGAAGGGCTCACATTTAGAATTTGGGCAAATACTGTTTGGCTGATATTCATTTCTTTCCTGATGCCCTTTATCTGATCAGTAGTTACTTGAATTTTAGGTATATCAATGCCTAGAGAATCAAGTTCTTTTTTTGTAAAAGAGGATTTTATTCCAGAATTTATTAAATCCTGAACAGTATTCCCAATTGCTTCTTTTATAGAATTTTTCATTTCTCTACCTCCAGATCAAACAATATATCTATCATGGATCCATTATACTATTCTATGACAATGAATATTTTACAATGAAGATAATCTAATTTTCTCATAAGCATCTTTTTTATCTTCTGGATGAGGTTCCATTCCAATTATTGTAATATCCTTTCTATCAGGACCATATACCCAGAATAATCTGCCGGCAGATGGTGTATTATTTTCAAGGTATGATTGCCAAACTTTAAATCCATATCTTTTGCTAAGTTGATTTATTTCATGAGTTCTTAAACCAGGATATTTTGGATCATTTTGTAGAAAAATTAGTGCCTTTGTTAATTTTTTAAACAACTTTTTATCATTACCTTTCAAAGTTCCTTCTTTCGATTTTTTACATAAATTATTCCATAAATCTTCCATCTCTGGAACACCCATACTGATATTAAAATACATTAGGTTTTAATCTTCTTTAATTATATCTAAATTGATAGGTTCTGATACTTTTCCATTTTGTAGATTCTCAACTGATTTATCCATCATTTTAAGAGTGTTTTTTGAAATCTCATTTGGGTCGGTTAAAACTCTAGGTAATAGCTCTAAATGACCATCACCATACTGTTTTACCTGAAAGTATTGATACTCACTTCCTCTGATTGTAATTCTATGTTTATTATCTAATTTAGCTTCATATTCCTTTACAATACTCATAAACTGCTCCTGTGGGAAATCCCACTTTAGTTATACCACAATTGCTATAACTTATCAATATATTATTTTGAGAATCATTTAAAAAGAATTTGAATTTTTCCCCCCTCCTGGTTCCATTTTCTTAAAATCCCCGTGCCCAACGGTCAAAGCACAGGACGTGCGGAGACCGTTAGTTTTTCTTCTCCATTATTTTTTTCATCTCACGATCAAAGTCTGAAATGTACTTATTATCTTCAGCTTTTCTGTATTTTTTATATTCAGATTTTGCTTTCTCAATTGTTTTATTGTGGCTTACTCTCCCGGCATTTGTTAAAATTTCTTTCTCACTTATTCTCAAAAAATCATCCAATTTCTTGATCCAGTCCGTCATTTTCATCAATCGTCCGTTTGTCGCCTGGAGTTCCGCAAAATCAAAGTACATAGAGACAATAAGATTAAGCTGTTTCAACTCATCTTCTGAAAGATAATTCTTAGCAATGCCTATATCTCTTGTAGTTATATAATTTCCTTTAAAATTTGTAAGCCCCAGAAATGCTTTGTCCGCGTCAACTCTTTCATCTATCATTTCTGCAGCTGTTTGCCCATGTACAGCATAGTGGATTTTGTTCTGAACGGTAGCAAAAAATTCTTTTGTTTCTTCCGCATTGTTTCTATAGTCTATGCTTGTAGCATAGATATCAGTTATTTTTTGATAAAAATTTCTCTCACTGCTTCTTATGTCCCGGATTCTTTGAAGTAATTCTTCAAAATAACGGGATCTGGTACCTTCCTGTTTCAATCTCTCATCATCCATTGTAAAGCCTTTTACAATGTATTCATGTATCCTCTTTGTTGCCCATTGGCGGAATTTTGTACCCTGTGGTGATTTTACCCGATATCCAACAGAAATAATTACATCGAGATTGTAGTATTTTACCTGTTTAGTTTGGGTTTTTCCCTCTATTGCTCCATGTTTAGTGGTATGT
>JAOZPU010000285.1 GCA_029932585.1 Spirochaetia bacterium
ATGAACAAAGTACTGGATTTGGAATGATGCTTGTACAGCTTCTTGTTTCTCAATTGGATGGTGAAATTAATATAGATCAGCAAAATGGTACAAAATTTACAATAAAGTACCACCAAAAAAAATATTAGCCATTTTTTCCTTATTCCAACATACCGATTCTATTAATATGCTACTATTGAAATCACTCTTTCATCTACTCGAATATTACTCTTCTACATCATCAACAAGAAGTTTTCGGCTGGAGAGACAAAGCTTACAAAATGGTAAATAGAAACTCTACTCTTTTGAAGGCAGCAAATAAAATTAAAGATGATGGGTTTGGGAATAAAGATGCACTACATATTGCATCGGCTTTGGAAGTAATGCAGATTATTTTATTACTGTTGATAAAGGCATTCAAAAGAAGAACAAAATAATTAAAAACCTGAAAATAGTTAATCCAATTGACTTTATTGCGATTTTGGAGGGGAAAGATGATACAGACTGATGCTTTAATTAAAAAAGAAGGGTTTGAAGTTCTAAGAAATAAACTAGGTGAAGTAAACATGGAGCGATTTATCGTTTTAGTAAATCGTGAGAAATTTAATTATACAGAATGGCGAAAAAATTTGTTTGAGGATCTAAAACTTGAAGAACTGGCTGAAAAAGCGGATCAATATTCAAAAGGACTATAGCTACGTAAGCATCAATTAAACTGCCCTTACTTAAATACTTAAAACTCCTGAAAAATATATTCAGGAGAATAAAAATGATAACAGCAAAGAAAAAGAAGAATGGCTACTTCATTTGGAGCTATGGAAAGAATCAGGGTTGTCAGCTCGTGGTGTAGTTTTGTTCCATTGGTCTCTATAATGACGATATTTTTCTATAATCCGATAATAAAACTATGTTTAACATCATTGTAAAGCTCCTAAAAGCAATATTTTCAATCATTTTCAAGAAGCAGAAGGATTTCAGATGAGCTGAAAAAATTGGACATCGATATCCATCATACAACCGTCAATAAGATCATCCAGACTTTCAGGAGGGGAGGTGAGATTTAGCCCACCGGTAGCTGGAAGAAATTCCTAAATCTCATTGGACTCATTATTCGGAATGGATTTTATAGCGATTGATAATCTATTTGGAACTTAAAATACGTAAGATTGTCCGGTATGATTTAACAGAAAATCCTTGCAGGGAGTTTGTTAAACAGAGAATGCATCAGGGAATTAACAAGATTCCTGATGCTGAAATCCATGAAAGTTCAGACTCAATAAAAAAAATACAAGTATTATCGGGTCTTCATCACCATTATTATAGAGCCAGCTAATATGGAAGATTTTTTACATTAATTTGGGGATAGGTACGTCCTGAAACAGGTGAAAATCTTCTTTTCCTGCTCTAAAACATAATTGTGGGCAGAAAAGTATTATATGCAGAGAAGATAAAGTGTCTGAATTATCAGTATTCTGAACTCATTTACTTTTGCACTATTAAATTGTCACTACGGGGTGGAGTACATAAGAAGAACTTATGCAGTGCTGCACCCTAATCGGCTATTACTCATAGTGCTTTACACTATTAGTGATACGTGCTAATATAGATTATGATTAAGAGCTTCAAAGATGAGCTTACCAATAGTGTCTGGAACCGGAAGAGAGTAAAAAAATTCCCAAGTGATATTTTTAAAGTTGCCAGAAGAAAGCTTGGATTTCTTGAAGATGCTGTGGATATCAATGATTTGCGAATTCCTCCAGGGAACCGACTTGAAGTGTTAAAACGCAACAGAGTAGGTCAATATAGTATTAGAATCAATGATCAGTGGAGAGTGTGCTTTCGGTGGAAAGATGGCAATGCTTATGATGTCGAAATAACAGATTATCATTAACAGGAGGATGCTATGGGACATGATTTAATTGAATTATCAACACCTGGTGAGGTTCTGAAGGAAGAATTTCTTGATCCAATGGAGATTACTCCATACGCTCTGGCAAAAAATATCTTTGTTGATCCTCCGAGAATTGCTGCTATTATTAAAGGGAAACGAAAAATTACAGCAGATACAGCTTTGAGATTTTCTAAGTTCTTTGGTAATTCCGCTGGATTCTGGATGAATATGCAGAGTCGATATGATCTTGAAATTTTATCAGAAGAGAAAGAAAAAGAACTAAATAGAATATCCCTGTTTCATAAAGCCTCTTAGTTGCAGAATTGCTTAAATCCATTCATCGGAACGTATACCAGAAGTCACAAGCAGGAACATAAGAGCATAGTTTCGGTGTGTTTCCCATATTTTAATTGCATCTGTATATTCCAGTGGGAAGAGTTTTTTTACTTCATTACAGGTTGAAAAAATCGTTTCTGAATTTATCAAATATTATATTACTCAGAGAATGCATCAGGGAATTAACAAGATTCCTGATGCTGAAATCCATGAAAGTTCAGGCTCAATAAAAAAAATACAGGTATTATCGGGTCTTCATCATCATTATTATCGTTCAAGTGTTTGAAGATGTAAAAAAATAACGGACGCCATACCGAAAAGTGAATTACAATGAGTTTATTGGAATTTCTTACTAGATATTTCCAATTGGAATTTCCGCTAATTATACTTATTTACAACCTGTTTAAAAGTCCCTTGAGCATGGGCAAAAGAACCGGAATAAG
>JAOZPU010000104.1 GCA_029932585.1 Spirochaetia bacterium
AAGCAGGAATACTGGATTCAGGTGTGTGAAAGATATTAATCAATAAATTAAAAAACTGTAAATTAATGGGTATAATATCGATTAAACAGCCAATAATGTTAAGAAAGCAAAATCCACTCACTGTACCTGATGTATTGAATTTACTCAGTGCTTTTAATATTGAAATAAAAAGTTAACTATCCGGAGGTGGAGGGAAAGATTTATGGATGATATCCTGACTATAAAAACAGATGCTGTTTTTTGGGGTGTGTTCTTTTTGGGTACAGTTTGAGCTTATTTCTCAGAAAAATACTTTTCAAGTAATTGAGACCCATGCATTATAGCCAGGATCTCTGGTCTATTGCTATTTTCTATTCGGTATACAATTCTATAGTTATTGTAAATAATCTCTCTGATATTATTACTTGAAAGTTCAGGAACTATCCTGCCTGATTGAGGGAAAGTTTCAAGAATTTTTGTTTGCTTGATTAATACTCTTATAAATCTCGATGCATAGATATGAGAATCGTGAGCAATATAATCATAAATTGATTGCAGATGAGATACAGCCTTTTCAGTCCATATTACTTTCCCCATGTTTCAATATTTTTAAGAAGTTGTTCTGTTGAGATTACTCTCCCTTGCTCAGCATCTTTGATTCCCTCCATTACCTGTCCAATGAAATTAATCTCATACATAATGGTTTCAATAGATGCTCCGTCAGGCATCTGTTCTATACGTTTAATTGAAGCTTCTTTTAATGCATCCATATATCTAATATATGACTAAGGGTGATGTTTGTAAATGAGCAAAATCAAAATTATACTATAATGAATTAAAAATGGGTTCGTATGGAGGTGGTGGGAATCGAACCCATGACCTCGTGACTGCCAGTCACGCGCTCTAGCCAACTGAGCTACACCCCCTGGACGATTGTTAGAATACTGGCAGAGTATTGCTCTGTCAAGAGTGCTATTTTAATATTGGTAGTTTCATCTTATAAATGGTTCTATCCTGAAAACGATCAGTGGTATAAAAGTAATCAAGAAGACCTGGAGGAATATCTTCTTTAACTCTCCCTGTTAGATAAAAATTTCCAGGTTCTGCATATTGCTTTCCAAAATGAAATATAAAATTGACTGAATCGGATATTATATTTCCTGTATTTCCACTGGTAAGATATTTGGTGTTTCCAATATCCAGTGCCATTCTGTAAGTAAGTATTGTGTTATATGTATATTCTTCTGCACTGAAAATTATTCTGTTCATCACCAGTTTTATACATTCAATTATTATTGGTGTGCAGGATCCATCATAGGGAAAAAGTATTAGCCCTCCAAAATCCGTTTTCATCCATAATTTTCCATTTAAGGGTTTAATTATTCTATTAATATGGCTATAAAAGAAATTAAGAACTTCTTCAATATGTGATTTCCCTGATTTTTCCCATTCCGATAATATGTCAATTTCAATATGCAGCATACAAAATGTATATTCATTACCTACTTCTATTTTATCCCAGTTATGGCCGGAAAGCATTGTTGGTATATCATCAAAAACTGGGGAAGTTGATATCTGATCCTCTACATCTTCTGTAGCATAAAAATTGACAGCATTCTTTATTCTGCCTGCCTTAGCTTCGTTCATAAGTAAAGATTTCCCAATATAATCAGAAGCACCTCTGTAAAAGAGTTCTGCAGGATCACTTAAATTATTGTGGGGGTCTATTATTCCAAAGTCAAATCGTTTTTGTCGTGTAATATAGTTAATCAATTTTTTCTGTTCAGAAATATTGAAACTACTTATATCTATATATACAAAAATATCCTGATTTGTATTTCGCAGAATTGTTTTATAGTTGCTGGGATTATAAATAATAATTGAAAAAGATTTAGATTTTCTAATTTTTTTAAAAAATGAGAGAACTTTATTATTTTTAGAAAAGAGATATATATCAATCACTTTTTCCACTCCAGTTTATATCTATAAAACTTTGAAGTACTACTTGATCCAAGGGAAGTAAACTGATTTGCAATAAAGCCATCAAGCATCATTCTTACCGGGTAGCTAATACATATACTATTTTCTTTACTATGATTTTTTTCCATTTCACTAATGGTTTTCATAACACCCATATTTTTAAAATAACTAATTTTATCTGTATATTCACAAACTCCGGAATGGACAGAGATTCGAATTTTCAAGGGTTCGGTGAGTTTGCATATTGTTCTGTTGTATAGAAAGATATTATTCATAATTTCCATTGCTGACAGAATTGCATCTTCATTTTTATTTCTAAAAAAGAAGGCAATAACCCCTCCGTCTCCTTCCCACATCCAAAATCTACCATTTCTTTTATCGATAGCATTTTGGACAATGTAATTTAGCTCTGTGTAGGTAGTTTCTACAATTTCTTTGGAATACTTTTTGACAATTTTTGTATTCCCAATTATATCTATGGAAAGAAAGGCTAAAGTGTATGATTCCCCTTCCTGTAAGGCCCCCCAGTTTCTTGATATCTGTACTTGTGGATTTTCTACAAACATTTGATTTTCAGAATCAAATAAATATCCATTGTTGTAAATTTCTTTAAGAATATCATTTAAATATGAGATGCGAATTTTTTCCCCCATGAATCCCTCCTGATTCATGTGGATTAGATTCTGAATAAGTTGAAAAAATAAATTATGATTAATGATGTCGCCAATAATCTGTTTAGCTGCATCTATACTGGGAATAGCAAAACTTTCCGGGAACCCGGATTGCTTATAGAGATCATAATCCGGGATCATCCGTTTTACAAGATGTCTCATATCACGGACATTCATCGACTCTATCAAGGCTCTTGCACAAAGATTTGCAAGACTTCGGCTAATCTGCACTTTTTACCTCTTGTTCATTTTTTATCTTTTTGAATTCTTCTATGATATGACCATATTGTCAAGCAAATTAATTGTTGTTATTAGAAAATTTACTTTTATTTAGTTTAATTAATGTATAATGCGTGGAATGAAGTATGTTGAAGAAATTTTAAAAGATAATCTTAATAACCAAAATACTTTTTTTGTATTTCCCTCTGAACTCGTTGCAACTTTCTGGATGCGAAAAAGTCTTGAATTGGGTAAAACTGCCATTCTATCCAGACGTTTTCTAAGTTGGGATAAGTTTAAAGAGAAGACTTTTTCCCTAAATATGGATTTTTCTCCTGTAAATGCCCATATTCGTACTCTTTTTGCCTCCTCTATTATTGAAGAAAATAAGAAAAATGGGAAATTACTTAAAGGACTTATTAGGCCGGAGCATTCATCAGCATCATCAGCTTTTCTCTCCAGGCTTACTTCTATTTTAACAGATGTTAAAAGTTTTAGAGAAAACAGTGAGTTAAAAGATGTATCTCTGGATACTGGCGTACGGGAAGATCTGGATTTTTTATATAACACTTATACAAAATTTCTAACAGAAAGAGAGATGTTTGAACCTTCCTGGGTTAAACCCGAAATTACAGATATTGGTGAAAATTATTTTCTTTTTTTCCCTGAGGTAATTGAGGATTATAAAGAATTTGCAGGAGATCTGGAAAAATCAGCTGTTGTAAAAATTATTTTATCAGAAACAAAAGATCTAAATGGAATTAAACATTTTGCATCATCTACTCTGGAATTAAAATCATTACTTGGGAATATTGGTGCTCTTCTTGATTCAGGGGTGCGGGCACAGGATATAGCTATTACTCTCCCTGATATGGATGGCTGGCGGATTGATCTGGAATCTGAGGCCGGGTTAAGGTCTATTCCTCTTGATTTCAGACAGGGAAAAAGTCTGGCAGAATATCCTGGAGCCCGCCTTTTTAGGGATATTCTAAGTTGTGAGAAGTCCGGGTTCAGTCTCTCTGCAATGAAACAAATTTTACTTAACAATTCAATACCCTGGAAAGAGAAAGAAACTGCTATGGAGTTATTCCAATTTGGTGTAAAGCACCATTGTTTCAAAAATTATAGACTACAGGGACGAGAAATTGATGTATGGGAGGATTCTCTATCTAAATCAGAAGAATCACAATTAATTAGATTTTATAAAAATTTAAAATCTGCAATAAGTAAAATTGCAAATGGAAAAACTTTTAATGAAATAAAAATTGCTGTACAGTTGTTTATTTCACTATTTTTAGACACCAATCTTTGGCCTTTAGAAACCCTTAAAGAGTTTCAAATTTGTTTGGATACTCTAAATGATCTTGAGGATGCATCTGTAAAAGTTGGTAGTCTTGAATATGGTTCTGGTTGTAATATCTGGTTATCAGCTATTGAAGATAGAATTTATGTTAAGCGTTCTGCAACTGTTGGTGTAAATGTATTTCCCTATCGTGTTGCAGGGGGACTGGGGGCTCTCTGGCATTTTATTCCAGGATTATCTCAAACATCAGGATCTGTTATTAAATCAAAATATCTGTTTTTAAAGGATAATCAGAGAGATAACCTTCCTGGTTTGGATTTAGATTTTACAGAGCCTTTTATCAATTTATATAATTTATCAGGAGAGAATGTTGTTTTCTCCTATAGTTCAAATTCATTTAGTGGTCCTGCTCTTCCTCCCTCTTCCTTTGTTTTAAAAAGAGTTGTTTCAGATACAATTGATGTTTTATCTGAACTGAATGATGAATATGTTTCTGAAATTGGTTATTGGGCAGGAGAGAATCCTCTCCCGGGAAGAATTTTTTCTCTAATGAAGAAGGGGGTAGATTTTTCTTTGGCAAGTGCTTTTATAAGCAAAAAAACTGATTATACAAAAACAGGAATAGATCAGTATAAAATAAAAAATAACCTTTTGGATATTCTTCTTGATAAAAATAAATATCTATCTATATCTCCCAGTAGTCTGGATCAATTTTTGGCCTGTCCCTACTACTTTTTATTCAACAGAGGTTTTAAAGTTAGTGAGGACGAGTATAAAGAAGTTTACATTGATCATCCTGTTTTTGGACAGGTGATACATGAATGTTTTGATCGTTTTTTTAAGTATGTTGATAATTCTGATTCTGAGTTTTCAAAATCCCGTCTGGAAGAATATAAAACTGAGATAGGATTAATTATTAATAAAGTTTTTAATAGATATATTGTTAAAGGAGAGGCCTTTATACCTCCTGTCTGGGACTACTGCCGGGAGTTTACCCATAAAAAACTTTTAAGTTTTATTGATGTCGAAGCAGTGCAGTTTCCCGGGTTTCGACTTGCCTCTGCCGAAAAGAAGTATAGTTATAAATTGGATAATAAAAAAATAGAACTAACAGGAAGAATTGACAGAGTATCTTTCAAGGGAGATAAAACTGCAATAATAGATTATAAAAAGAAAAATCATCTAAAGAAAGGTGATATGCTTGCAGGAGAAAATGGACCTGCTACATTTCAAATACCATTTTATATCTATCTGGTTGAAAAGAGTGGTCTTAAAGTTAGTTCTGCCAGTTATTACGATGTAACCGAGTGTCGGTATAATTATGTGCACAATCTTGATTCGGTTTTAAAAAAAGATAAACCCTGGTGTTCAGAAGAGGATATTGCAAGTCTGATTTATAAAATGGAAAAGAGTATAGACAAGATGGATAAGAGAATTCGTCTGGGTGATTTTACTGTTCATCCAGAGGGGTGTGACAGCTGCGATTTTCGAAGAATTTGTAGAACAAAGTTTCATGTAAGGTGACAAAAAATGCTGTAACCATTATTTGACTTTTTAAAACAATTGGTATATATTGATATATATCATAATTGTCTTTTTTTAAGGAGAATATTATGGAAGCAACAGCAAAGATTTTTCTGAATGGCCGATCCCAGGCCGTTAGATTGCCAAAAGCTTTTCGTTTTAAGGGAAATGAAGTGAAAATAAGTAAAGAGGGTACTAAGGTAATTCTTGAAGATCTCGAAATGACCTCCTGGCCACCGGATTTCTGGGATCATTTTACCAAAGATCCTGATTTTGAAACACCTGAACCATTATCATCAACACCCTTTAGCCTGGACTGAAAAGTCTGGTTGGAACTTCGTTCCTGCTCGCCTATGCAACCCTGGGCTGGTCGGAAGCAAGCTTCCTGCTCGCCCATGCAACCTTGGACTGGTCGGAAGCAAGCTTCCTGCTCGCCCATGCAACCTTGGGAACGATCTCAGCAAACAAAGGAGACATTATGTACCTTCTTGATACAAATATAATTAGTTATTGGATGAGGGGTGATAAGGTCGTGATCGATCGGATAAAAAAACAATCCCCGTCAAATTTATCACTTTCAAGCATTACTCTTGCTGAGATATGGTATGGAATAGAGAAATCTCCAACAAAAAAGAAGGAGAGGACTGAAAAAATAAAAAAAATATTATCTCTACTGGGAATATACTCTTTTGATGAGTTTTCAGCTGAAAAATATGCTGTGATTCGAGCAAGCCTGGAGCGAAAGGGAATAATGATTAGTGAGAGGGATACACAAATTGCATCTATTGCCATGGCAAACAAGCTGATTGTTGTTACTCATAACGTAAGAGAATTTGGCAGGATTAATAAATTAAAAGTCGAAGATTGGGCAATTTAATTGAGAATTTGTAGAACAAAGTTTCATGTAAGGTAATAAAATATGAGAGAACTGGATAAAAATCAGAAGCTGGCAGTGGAATGTAATAATAATGTCGTTGTATCTGCAGGTGCCGGAGCGGGGAAGACAACGGTGTTGTCTGAAAGATATTTACGCTTAATTTCCGAGGGGAAAGCAGGGGTCGAAAATATTCTTACTCTAACTTTTACAAGAAAAGCTGCTGCTGAAATGAATGAACGAATTTATCAGCGTCTTCTTGACAGTACTAATTCTTTTGCAGTCAAACAGGCTGCGGAATTTGACAAAGCAAAAATATCTACCCTGGACAGTTTTTCTGCCCAAATTGTACGGAATGGTTCTGATAGATTTGGTGTCCCTTCTGATTTTACATCGGACAATGAAGCAGCTGCATCCATGGCTGCAGAAACAGCTTTGGATTTTATTCTTAAAAAACAGGAGAATAAGTATCTAAAGGAATTTATCTATCTCCATGGATTTAAATCGGTGTATGAGGATCTATTTATTTCTTTGGCTGTAAATGAATTTGATTTATCAGATCCTATAAATTTTTCAGAATTGCTTGAAAAACAAAAAATTGAATTGAGTAATGAGTACAGCGGGAATTTAGAAAAGCTGGAAAAAATTCGTGTTGATATTCTTTCTTTAAGTCCGGATATCGGGAAGGTAATGATTAAAAATATTGCATCCTGTGAATCTTTAGGGGATTTAGGGGCCTATTCAGACGAAAGAGAAGCAGCTCTTCCTTCCTTATTTCTGGAGAGAGTTGAAAGTTATAAGTTTAAAAAGGGAACTTCCAAACATCCGGAAACTCCTCTGTTAAATGAATATATTGTTAATTGGAGAGATTTACTATCAATAACTGAAAGCTTAGCAAATGGAATATTAAGTATCCCTTTTTTGGAAGGAATGTTTAGCTTACTGGAAGATTTCCAAAATATATTTCTTACAAAAAAAAGATCGACCGGTGTACTCACTTTTCAGGATGTTTCTAATATGGCAGTAAGTATATTGAAACAGGATATCAACCTTAGGAATTTTTACAAGAAAGAGTTTCGCTATATTATGATTGATGAGTTTCAGGATAATAATCTAATACAGAAAGAGTTGTTATATTTACTTGCAGAAAAAGAAAATTTATCAGGAGATGGAGTTCCTTCTGTAGAAGATCTTGAGCCGGATAAATTATTTTTTGTAGGTGATGAAAAGCAGTCAATCTATAGTTTTAGGGGAGCGGACGTAAGTGTATTTAAGGGTTTAAGTGCTGAACTTATAAAATCGGGTGGTGAGTCTATTGCTCTTAGCACTAATTATAGAAGTGAACCCAATTTAATAAAATTTTTTAACAAAGTTTTTAATATTGTTATGAAAGATTCTGAAGAGCCCTATGAAGCAGATTTTGAAGCACTGGAATATAGGAATCCTGCAAAAGGGTTAGTTCCGGAGATTTCCGTTTTTTATAAACCTGAAACTGATGCAGGAGATGATTATCTTCATAATAATGAAGCTGAGGCCTGGTATATTGCAAATTTTATACGGGATAAAGTTGAAAGTAAAAGTATGAAAGTTGTAAAAGATGGGGAACTTAAAACAGCAGGGTATGATGATTTTGCAATTCTTATGCGATCTACAAGTAATCAAATAATGTATGAAAAATATTTTAGGAAGCTGAATGTTCCATGTACTGTTCAGGGTGTAAGGGCTTTGTTTATGGAAGCCCCTGTTAATGATATTTATAATCTCTTGCAGCTCCTGGTTTATCCGAATGACAGAGTTTCTTATGCAGCTCTGTTAAGATCGCCCTTTGCAAATTTTTCTGATGATATTACAGCAGCAATTTTACTGCATGGTGGCGATGCTTTTGTTCTATCTGAATTAAATGAACTGGATAGTATTAATGTAGGGGTTGATGATAACACCAAGTATAATAATTTACAGGAACTCTATTTGAAATTAAAAAAGAATGTTGATTATCTACCTGCAGCTGACCTTATAAAAACAATTTGGTATGAGGGTGGCTATAGAAACTATTTAATGAGCAATAGTGAGTATCATGGATATCTTGAATATTATGATTATCTTAAAACTCTGGCTATAAGGTCAAATGAACGGGGAGAATGTCTTGCTGTATTTCTTGACTTTATTCGTGAAAATCTTGGGAAATATGAGAAATTGCCAGATCTTGAGCTATTAAGAGATGAAACTAAGGGAGTGCAGCTTCTTACAATACATAAATCAAAGGGGCTTGAATTCCCTGTAGTTATAGTTGCAAATACAGGTAATAAAGGCAGGTCAGGGGGTCAGGGCGCCTATTATATCTCAGATGAGTTTGGGATTACTTTAAAATATGAAAATAATTCCGGAGGTAAAGCCAATTATTTTTATGATAGAGCTAAAGATCTTGAAGCAAAAAAGGAACTGGCAGAAAATAAGAGAATATTGTATGTCGCTCTTACAAGAGCAGAGTCTCACCTGATCATTTCCGGAGGACATAGTAAAAACACAAAGAATACAGAAACAGCAACTGGTGCAAAAATCCTCCTAAATATGGTTTTGAGTGGTCTTGGCTGGGATGGAAATATTGAGTCTCTGCAATCCGAATCATTAAAAAAATATATTAGTATAATTCCGGATGTAAGTGAAAGAGATGTTTATTTAGCAGGTGAAAGATCTAAAAAAATAGATCCTGAAAAAATTAAAGAAGATTACAATAACAGTGAAATAATAATTAGGAATGCAGTTAGGGATACCTGGGCTGTATCTGAAATAAATACTAATTATATTAATTCTCAGAGTTATAAAAAACAGTCCTCTGAAAGGCTGTCAGATATAAAGACTGATAATTTTTTAAAAGAAGATCAATATGCGGCTTTTGGTACATACTGTCATAAATTAATTGAATCGAAGTTAAAACATCTAAAAGGTGAAGTAAGCCTACCTTCCTCATTGCAAAATCTTTCAGATGAACAGAAAGAGATTGTAAAACAGGATGGAGCATTGCTTGCATTAAATTTTACAAATTCACTTTTTGCTGAGGACTACAGAGATTCAAAATTTGAATCTGAACTATCCTTTTTACTTAATATTGGTGTTGATAATAATCCTGTTTATATAAATGGTCAGATCGATTTATTAATTGAAAAAGAGGATGAAATTACAATTATAGATTTCAAGACTGATAAATTTAAAGATGTTGAAGAATATGCTCTTCAAATGTTTCTCTACAGGAAGGCTGCAGAGAATATCTATAATAAACCTGTAAATAGTTATCTATTTTATTTACGTGAGGGTTTGGAGTCTAAAGTTGATAGTGTTTTTCAGTTAGATGACTTAAATAGTACCTACAATATTTTTTATCCTTGACAATAACAATAACTGATTTATCATATAAATAACAGCATAGTGAGTCCTGAACTAATTTAATAATTCGTTTTGGAGTTTTATTGTGTCCCACCTGCCTGCAGGTACTGTCACTTTCCTCTTTACAGATATTGAAGGCTCTACACGTAAATGGCAAAACTGGCCCCATAAAATGAAAGTTGCCTTAAAAAGACATGATGAAATTCTTCAAAAAGCCATTGATGATAGCGGAGGGTGGGTCTTTAAGACCGTGGGAGATGCTTTTTGTGCTGCATTTCATACTGCTATGGATTGTAT
>JAOZPU010000286.1 GCA_029932585.1 Spirochaetia bacterium
ACTTTTGATAACTTCAACTGTAATGCCAGTTTCTTCTTTGAACTTTTCAATAAGTACTTCCGGTGCATATCCACCCCAGGTTAGAAGTCTTAGAGTTGTGTTTACTGGTTCTTTTACAACCGCTTCTTCTTTTTTCTTACAGCCAACCATTGTTAAGCTGAAAGAAATTAGTACGAATACTACTAAAAGTATTGATAATACCTTTTTCATTTTTATTCCTCCAATATAGAATATTAGCGTCTATTGTATATTGAGAATTGGAAAAATACAACAGAAATATTGTTAAAAGTTCGTAAAGGGACTAAATATGATCAGAAAAAGATCAAAAGTGAGCATATTCTTGTATCATTAAGATATTTTTTATTGGAAAGGGATTTGACATATTGGATTTAGATATTCATAATGCACTATATAGGGCTTGGTCGGCAACTTCGTTGCTGCTCGGCCATGCAACCTGGGAGGATAGGTTATGAGATTTTTGATTATTGATAGTTATTCCAAAGCTAGTAGAGTAAAACTTGATGAAGCTGGTATGAGTTATGCCTGGAAATTATATGTTGATATGCTTTCAAAATATATGCCAGATGCTGAGTATGAGGTGTTTTTCCCTACAGATTCTAAAGTTGAAGATTTTCCGGGAGAGCAGAAATTAGGTTCCTTTGATGGAATTATCTGGACAGGTTCAGATCTTGATATTAATGAAACCCATATTCCTACCAATGTAGGACAGGTTAAACTTGCAGAACTTGCTTTTGAAATAGGCAGTGATTCCTGGGGTAGCTGCTGGGGTCTTCAGATTGCTGCTGTTGCTGCAGGGGGAACTGTAGTGAAAAATTCCAGAGGAAGAGAAATGGGATTTGGCCGGAAAATTACAAAAACAAAAGAAGGTATGAATCATCCCATGCTTAAAGGAAAACCTTCTTCCTATTATGCTTTTGAAAGCCATTATGATATCGTCGGAAAAATTCCAGCTGGTGGAGTAGTGCTTGCAGAAAACCCTTTTAGTGGTATTCAGGCAATGGTTATTAATCATAAAAAAGGAACCTATTGGGCTTCCCAGTATCATCCGGAATATAACCTTTATGAAGTTGCAAGGCTTACTCTTGCCAGAGAAAAACTTCTTACAGAACAAGGGTTTTTTAAGGATCATGATGCTATGCAGTTACATGTTGATAAAATGCAGGACTTGTATAAAGATCCAAAAAGAACAGATTTAATTTGGCAGTTAGGAATTGATGAAGATATTCTTGATGCTTCAATACGCCAGGTTGAGTTTAAAAACTGGCTTGATTTTATTGAAGATAAAAATAAGTAGAGGTAGGATAGAATGGGAAAACTTACACTGAATGAGTTAAATAACAGCATTAAACAGAGAGAGATTGACACAGTAATTCTGGCTTTCCCTGATCACCTGGGTCAGCTGATGGGAAAACGTCTTACAGGAGACTTTTTTCTGGAAAACAACCATGCCAACTGCTGTGATTATCTGTTAACTATAAATATTGAAGAAGATCCTCTTCCAGGATTCAAGCTGGCAGGCTGGGAAAAAGGATATGGAGATCTTCTTATGGTTCCTGACTTTTCAACCATTCGAAAAATAAGCTGGCAAAAAAATACAGCTATAATAATCTGTGATTTAACACATGAGGATGGCCGCCCTGTAGATATTGCCCCCAGGACTATGCTTCAAAATCAGTGTAATAAACTTGCAGAAAAAGGTATGAAGGGACTGATGGCTTCTGAGCTGGAATTTTATCTTTTTGATAGTCCCTATGAATCTGTATATTCAGATGGCTATAAGGGGTTGGTTCCCTCATCACCCTACCCAATAGATTACAGCATTCTAAATACAGGTTTTAAAGATGATGTAGTAAGAGAAATCTGTAATCAAGTGGCTGAAGCTGGTATTCCTATTGAGTCCAGGAAAGGAGAAACTGGAATTGGGCAGTATGAAATTGGATTAAAATATTCTACTCCTTTAGAGATGTCCGATAATCATATGATTTATAAAAATGGTGCGAAGACTATTGCAAATCTAAATGGCAATTCAATTACATTTATGGCCAAGTATTCCGATTCTGATGCAGGATCCAGCTGTCATATCCATTCAAGTATAGTTGATATTAAAACCGGAAAAAATGCTTTTGTTGAAAATGGCGAAGAGAGTGATTTTTTCAGGTATTTTCTTGGTGGATTAAGCCTCCTTGCTTCTGAATTTTTTATATTTTTTGCTCCAACAATAAATTCATATAAAAGATTTAGTAATGACTCCTTTGCTCCAACAAGAATTGCCTGGGATTATGATAATAGAACAACAAGTTTTCGAATAATTGGTGAAGGTCAGGGTTTTCGTATTGAAAACAGGCTTCCTGGAGCAGATGCTAATGTTTACCTTGGTTTTGCAGCAACTATTGCCGCAGGTTTATATGGTGTTGAAAATAAAATTGAGCCGCCAGCCTTAAAAAAAGGCAATATTTATGCTGATGAATCCCTTCCAAAAGTTCCTGGTTCTTTAAAAGAAGCCGCAGACAATTTTAATAATTCAAAAATAGCACGGGAAATTTTTGGAGATGATATTGTTGATCACTATGTTCGCCATGCTACGCTCGAGGTTGAAGAATATGAAAAAAATGTTT
>JAOZPU010000287.1 GCA_029932585.1 Spirochaetia bacterium
TATAAAGAGTTTCTGTCACGATTATGGAACCGTGATTTTTAGAAGCTGGATTTAGTAGTATTGGTCAATAACAGGAAAATTATTACACATTATTTTCATCATAAGGAAATATTATTATAAACTCAGCACCACGATCCTGTTTTAACTCCAACGAGCCATCAAGACCTTCAACAAGAATATTAACCATAGTTAAACCAAAAGAGAGTTCCCCTGAATCAGAATCTATTACCTCTGAAAAATCTACATCGTTGAAAACGCTCATTCGAATATGATTATTACTTTGCAAATGAAAATCTATTTTTAAAATTGACTCAAAAGATTTACATAATCGATATTTAAACGCATTTGTAAAAAGTTCATTAAGAATTAGCCCACAGGAAGTTGCCATTTTACTTGGTAAAGAAATCTCATCAATATTTAGTTCAATACTCTCTTTTTTGTCTTCAATATTAAAACTTTCTATTAAACTGGAAACTATTTCACCAAAATACATTTTTATATTAACTTTTTCAAGATCGTCCTTATATAAAAAACTATGTAGATTAGCAAGAATATTTATTCTGTTGCTGCTCTCCTCCAGTATTTGTTTATCTTCTTCATTTTTCATATGGTGAGTCTGAAGAGTTAATAACGATGCTGTTATAGCAAGATTATTTTTTATTCTATGGTGAGATTCCTTCATTAAAAGATTTTTTTCTTTATTGGATTTAATTAACTTGTTATTGGCTTCTTTAACCTCATTTAAAAGAACCATCTCTTTAGTTATATCCCTGTTACTACCTCTAACACCAAGGAGAGTCCCATTAGTATCATAGACAGGCTTACAAACATGATTTATCCAGATCTCGTTACCATCTTTTGTTAAGACCCTGAAATTTGTAGGTTTCTCCTCTAAAGAGCTGTTAAACCTATTTTTGTTATGACTGAAATATGCAGCATAATCTTCCTTATGCATAATCTCCTTTAGTAAATTCGTATTTTTTATAAATTCTTCTGGAGAATAACCTGTTATATCCAAAACTGAAGGGGAAATATAAATAAAGTCTCCATTGACGCCTTTCCAATACTCCCAATCTTGTGAAAAATCTGCAAAAGTGCGAAATTTTTCTTCACTCTTCTCAATTACTCTATTCATCATAATAATCCGTTTAATTATAATAATTACCAGTAATAAGGTACTTAATAATATAAAGAAAGAAATAATAATTTTTAAAATCAGAAACAAGCTCTTCTGCCTGCTTACTTCAGCATTTATTCTATCCTTCTCTATTCTATTCTCGAGAATAAGTTTATTTATCTGCTCCTCAATTCGTACAAAACGTGGATTTAGATTACTAAAAAACAAAATCATATCATTGCGCATATCTTCCAAATCCGATAATTCTCTTTCTTCTACAGTACCGCGACGCTGTAAAAGTTCGCGAAAATGGATTATCCGGGTTTTTATTGTTACCAAAAAAGTTTTTATGACCAAAATTTCAATACGAGAGATAGGCTTTTTATCTATCTTGTAGTAAATTTCATCAACAAAATTCTCTTCTGTTATTGTATTAAAACTCGTTTTTCTTGTAAATTTACCTCCCTTTTCCAATACCCTTAGAAGAATAGTTAATTCATCTATAATTGTATTTATTTTATTAAAATTATACTCATGTTCCTTTATATTCCGTGTTGTCATTTGCTTTGAAAATAAACTCTCAATACTGCGAAAATCCTCTTTTAGATATCCATTTATCTGCTGCTCCACATTATTATTACGTATTACAGTATGAAGAGCCTGGATTTGTTTTGTAAAAAAATAAGAATTTATCTGATACAATGAAAAACCCACTACTACTACAAAAAGAAGCATAAGCAGAAGATAGTTAATTTTATTTACTCTTGCATTAAAAGTCATAACGCTTAAAAATCTCCTTCCCTTTATCAGAAACTGCATAGTCAAAATACAACCGGGCTAATTCCGGAAAAATTGAATATTTCAATAATCCCAATCCAATTTTCTCTGGTAAAGCAAATTCACTTTTTAAAGAGAAATAATCTATATACTTACTGTTTTCTTCACCACTTACAGCAGCTTTCCAATTTATACCAATATCAGCATTACCATCAATAATGGCCCTGGTAATATTTTTTGAATCTGTAGTAAGATAGAGAACATTTTCCATTACTTCATTATAAATATTTACAGATTCAAGTATACTGCGTGTTATTTTACCAATAGAAGAACTTTCAGAACTTCCCAGAACAACCCTAAACTCAGAATCTGTCAGAGATTTTAATTCAGGTAAAATATTTTTGGGATTGTTTTTAGAAACTACTAATACAGGAACATTATTCCCAACTATCTCAATATCCAGTAGATACTCCTTTCTTAAAGCAGAATCCAGAAAAGAAAGAGAACCAGGAAGATAGAGATCACCAACCTTGTTTACATCAATAATATCCAGAAGATTCTGAGACCCACCCAGTAAAACAGTTATTTTACAATTTTCCTGCTCTTCAATAATATCAGCAATCTCCTGTACAGGTTTTGCCATGGTAATACCGCAATAGATAAGAAGTTCCGGTTTAACAGGAGGTTTTTTGTTATTACAGCCAGAAAGGAACACTAAGCTTAAGAGAAGTAAAAC
>JAOZPU010000001.1 GCA_029932585.1 Spirochaetia bacterium
TTTGTAGAATCAAGGCCTACATAAGAGAAAAACTGAAGCATTAAGGTTTCATTTAGAAATGATTTTGCAACAACAAATGTCATAGTGTTTTTGAACTCATCGTGCATCATAATAGTATCACTGAAATCAATAATATATTCCTGAAGAAACTGAGTACCAAGCATAATTCCAGCAATGGAATAGTCCAGACCAACCATATAATTGATATAATCTTTTTCCAATCCTGCTGGAGCCATTCCAACAAGTTCAGTAAAAACTTTATCTTTATAGTAAGCTCCTTCACCTTTTATAATGAGTCCTGCAAGATCAGTACTAAAGCTTCCACCTATCATTGTTAATCGATTGTATGCAGCTTGTGGTGGTCCACAAGTCATATGAGGTACAGGGTTATCATCCCACATATAAGCACCCATTAGTTCCAAATCTATAGCAGAACCCATATAAGAAATTTTACCACAGGCTTCACTATTATCGATACTATAATTGGGTAGTTCTGTTGGATTTACAGTTGCTATGGGATTTAGTGGAAGAGATACAGCCCAAATATCAGCAGGCATTACTGTAGGTGTAAATATTGGGACCCATACAACTTCAAAATCAACGGCATCAAGAAATAAATCAGCTTTTACACCTGTTACACCCATTCTTATCTCATCAAAGTCAGGTAAAATAAAATTGGAAAGATCTTTTGGAGATACTACATCTGTAATAAATGCCCCATCTGCCTTTCCCCATATTATCTGCTGCTTTCCAATTCGAATATCCATAGAATCGAAAAATATATCCATATACAGTTCTTTAACACCAGCATCAATATCATTTGTACCTGTCTGGTTTAAATATACTTCTGCATTTATAGCACTTGTGTCTCCAAAATATTCTGCTTTAAAGTCAAATGTGTTTTTAACTTCCGAATAATCGAGTGTATTTAAAAATACTCCAGTAGTATTTCTTGCATAACCTCCAAAATAGAGGTCCTGTGCTGCGGCTCCTGCAGCGGATACAACTAACAATGCTATTGTCAGATTAAAAATAATTGTTCCTTTTCTCATTATCTAATACCTCTCTCCATCATTCTTTCTGTAAACTGGCTGTCTTTTATACCTTCACCAATTTTAATATCTTTTAACTGCATAAGAGTTGTATGATCTTTTTGTTCGTTATACATTTCCATCTCTGGAATTACCCAATAACCATTAATTTGTTTGTGTTCATTAATAGTAAGACTTTTTAGAAAATCACCATCTTCGTCATAAAACTCTTTTTTCATTCCAAACCACTCACCTTTTACAACCCAGGAAATAGTTTTTGAGTAGAGATAGTCACTATCTTTAGAGACACTTTCTACAACATAACATTCTTCTCCGTTAACACTTTCTTCTCTTAAAATTGTATGAGTATCTGCAGATGGATGTCTCCCGCCTAAATCATCATAGGTAAAATCTGATCCCATAAAATAATCACTTTTACTGCTGCTGGATATTCTTTTTGTCTTTTTAAGAGCTGGAAGATAGATCCACATATCATCAGACTGGCCGTCACCGTATGACCAGGACATAAAAGATGTATTTTTTACATCACTGGGTGCAACAAAAAACATTATTTTCTTTTCATCAGCCCCAAACTGTTTAATAAACTGCTTAATCTCTCTAACTCTTGTAGAGCCCCTTGAATTAGTAAGGGTCATTGTTAAAGTTGATTGAATATCCGGGCCTGTAGGTCTGTTGTAAACATTTTCCATTACCTGTGCCCCTGTAATTTGTGCCTGGGCAAATCCCAATACCATTGCCATAAGCATTAAACTAATAATAAGTACTTTTGCTTTTTTCATTATTTTTCTCCTTTTTTTCTTTGGTTGCATAGGCAAGCAGTCAACTTGTTGACGACCTGCCTTTCTTAAAATATATATTTGATAAATAAAGTAGTAAGAACATTATTGTAAGTGTTCCTACAAAACTTGAAAACATATTTAACGATACAAGGGCACCAAGCTGTCTGTTTGGTGGAAAAATTGAGAACAGAAGTACAAGAAAACCGGAAATAACTACCACTGCATTAAATAGGATAGCTCGTCCTGTATTGTACATTGTCATCTTTGCTGTTTTTTGTTTATCACCAGTTTCAGCTGCATATTCCTTGTATCTATCAATAAAGTGAATTGCATAATCAATACCAATACCTACAGCAATACTCGATATAAGTGCTGTTGTAGGCCCCAGAGGTATGTTTAATAATCCCATTGTTCCAAAATTAACAAGAGTTGTAACAAGTATGGGCACTGAAGCAATTAGACCAATAATAAAGTTTTTAAACATAATTGTTATTAAAATTATTACAATAAGTATAGAAAGAATAAGGCTTGAAATCTGTCCATCAAGAATAAGGCCTCCAAAAACATAGCCTCTATAACCTGTTCCTGCAAAATTAATATCAATACCAAGATCATTAAAGCGATCTCTAAAATCTTCTACAACTGCGATAGCACCTTTGATAGTCTTTGTATCATCAGATTTCATTTGGGCTGTTATATTGATTGTTTGATATTCATAATCTACAACAGAGGTTAAGTTTTCAGGATCACCTGACATCTCATATAACAAAAGATACTGGGCAATCATCTCCTGGGAATCAGGAATTGAATTAAATTCATCCTTATCCTCATTCATTACTTTATTCATACGTTTAATAAAATCAGCTAAAGAGAAAGAATCACCTACCATTTCAAGAGATTCCAGTTCATTCTGTAAATCGTCGACCAACTTGAGGGTTGTAGAATCTTTAAACTTATCAACCTCATCGGCTTCAAGTACAATATTCAAACTGGATGTACCTGCAAAATTATTATTTATAAACCTATCAGTAATAACAATAGCACTATCTTTTTGAAAATTAGCTAAAAAACTGGAATTAATCCAAACTTTTGACATTCCAAATAATGATACCCCTATAACAACAATAGATAAAATAATGGTTAAATATTTTCGTTTTATTATCCATGTGTCTAAGCCAAAAGAAACTTTATCTTTATCGGCAGCTTTCTTTCGTACAAATTGTTTTGGTTTTGGAAGTCCTATAATCATTAAACCAGCAGGTATTAACACCAATGCAAAAATCATAGCGGACATTACACCAAATGCTGTAAATAAACCAAAATATTTTACAGGATACACCTCTGATGTTATCAATGAAGTAAACCCTACTGCAGTTGTTACAGCTGTCATAAGAACAGGTTTCCACATATGTTTTAGAGTATCTGCAATTGCTGTTCGTTTATCTGAATCAGGATTTTTCTGAAGGTAAAGCTCCAGATGACTAAATAGATGAATCCCATATGCTACGCCAATGGCTATAAGCATAATAGGGATCATTGTTGAAACAGAATAAACTGGAATATTAAGCAGAGACATAAGTCCAAATGCCCAAATAGTTGAAAGAAGAACAACGAGTAAATTCAAGACTGTGGCCTTAATACTTCTTAATATTATAAGTAAAACTAAAATAATAACAATTATAACAAGAGGGGCCATCTTCTGCATGTCTTTGGGCATTAGTCGACCAAGAGTTCCTTCTATAATAGGACTTCCGGCAACATACAGAGTTTCAGGACCTTCATATTCATCAGCAAAATTAAGAATTTGATTGTAAAAGTCATCTGTAAATGTTGTATCGCTTATTTCAGCTCTTATTATTGTTACTTTCTCATTAAGTGAAACTATTCGTCCATAAACCATATCATTGGCTCTGACATCATCTCTTAATTTTTCAAGTTTCGATTCACTTGTAGGAACTCTTTTATAAAAAGAGTTTACCTCCATTCCAAAATCACTTCCGACTATATTATCTGCTGTATAGAGGGAGGTAACATCATTTTTTTCTATACCTTCCATATTTTGGATCTCTTTGGTCAGATCCTTAACCTTTTGAAGGGTTCCTTCGTTATAAATACCTTCCGAATTTTCAATGGCAATAATAATACCGTCTTTAATTTCAAAAAGCTCTTCTGCCTGGTTACTATAAACAAAAGCTGGATGTTTTTGGGGCATATATTTATCCAGATCTGTTTCCATTCTAATGTTTGATTTCATTGCAAATATAAATATACCTGTAATAACTACAATTATTAAAATTGCAATCCATGAATAATCCAGTATTTTTTTAATATTTTTCAATAGTTTATCTCCTTGTATTTGTTTGTTATCTATAACTAATCATGAAAGTACAAAATTATTATGATGCTATTAATACTCCCAGGGTTCTATTTAATTTATTACCAGATTCAATTAAGTCTATAGAAAACCCGGACAATCTCCATACTGTCACAATTTGTCTTAATGAACCCATTACAATTACACTTAAATCATCCTTTTCAATATCACTACGAATACTTCCATCTTGTTGGCCTTTATCAATAAGATTCATAAAAAATAGAATTGTAGAATTCATTATATTTTTTACCAGATCTGATAGTTCTGTCTGATTTTGAAAAATATCTTCCGAAAAAATAACCGCTGAAAGAGCAGGATTATCTTTTAATCTTTTTATTATCATCTCTATATACTTTGTCAGATGTAGAAATGATTGTTCACCGTCTATGGGTAATGGTGTTTCAATCAGCCTATTCTGATGTTTAAAAGACTCCAAAACTGCAATTATTATTTTTTGTTTGCTTTCAAAATGACGATATATTGCTGGTTCAGAAATACCTAATTCATGAGATAGATTTTTCATAGTTAAATCCTGAAGGCCTCTCTCAGAAATTATATGTATTGAAATATCTATTATCTGCTTTTGTCTTTTACTTAGTTCCTGCATTCAAACCCCACCATGTTAGTTAATATACACTAACATGAATGAAGATACTTTTAATCTATGGTATAGTCAATACTTTTTAGAACTTAATTTAATTAACACTCATTTTAATGTTTTTCATTGACAAAATTTAAATAATTGTTTAAAAATACCTCATGCGAGAGTAGCTCAGCGGTAGAGCTCCACCTTGCCAAGGTGGATGTCGAGGGTTCAATTCCCTTCTCTCGCTCTTTTTAAATCTTTATAATATTATTCTTTTAGTAAATTTTCTGGTAAATATTCTTTTCGTACAGGTGAAAAAACTTCAATTATAACAGAATCTTCAGAGGCAGCGGCACTGTGAACGACATCTGAAGGTACAGACCAACTATCACCTGGTGTAACTTCATATGTTTCATCTCCAATTGTAAGAAGCATAGAGCCTGATATTAAATAACCTGTTTGTTCACATGGATGATGATGTTTTGGTAACGAAATACCCTGTTCAATTAAAAATTCAGACAATAAAGTCTTATTGCCATAGGTAAGTGTTTTTAATTTAACACCAGGAATTAATTCTTTATACCCACTTGTATCTTTTTTATAAAACATAAAAGTCTCCTTTGGTTGCTGAGATCGTTCCTATATTAATGATACTGCTATAAAGTATAAAATCAAAATCCTTTTTCAATAATTCCTGCCCCTAAGACTGAATCTCCAATATAAAAAACTCCAATTTGCCCAGGTGTAACTGCCCTTCTCTCATTATCAAATAGAACCTGAATTGTATCCTCTTTAATTTCAGTAAGTGTGGCCGGAGATCCATTATCCCTGTACCTTATTTTAGCATCTACTATTATAGGGAAATTTGGTTTTTCAACTGCAATCCAATTACACCTGGAAACAATCATCCCTTTATTTAAAAGATCATTATTGAATCCAAGAATGACTTCGTTATTTTCCGGTTTAATTCCTATTACATAGTATGGATCAGTAGAAGAACTTATTCCAAGCCCCCGCCTTTGACCAATTGTATAATTTTCAATACCTTTATGCTTTCCAAGTATCAAACCTTTATTATCCACAAAATTTCCAGAACCTTTTGAATCGACTATAAAATCTCTGTAATCACCGGAACACAAGTCCTGGCTCTCTCTCTTGTCTGTAGTAAAAAGGCCAGCTTTTTCAGCAATTTTTCGTACTTCCGGTTTAGTTTTACCACCTAAAGGGAAAATAATCCGACTCAATTGATCCTGCTGAAGCATAGAAAGAAAATATGCCTGATCTTTACCTTCATGAACACCTTTTTTTAATAAATAACGTTTTGTTTTATTATCCTGTTCAATAATAGAATAATGTCCTGTAGCGAAATATTCAAAATCTAAACCAGAAGAGAGTGCTTTTTCTATAAACTGTCCAAATTTAACTCCCCTGTTACACATAACACAGGGATTTGGTGTTTTACCCAATGCATATTCATCTTTAATATATGAAATAACCAAATTCTTATATTCGTTTTGCAGATCTATCTTATAAAAAGGGATATTAAGAAACTCACAAACTTTTTCAGCATCAATTGCAGATGATTCATTTCCAAAAAGATTCATCCATATTCCAATAACGGCATGTCCTTGTTCACGTAATATCCATGCAGCAACAGATGAATCAACCCCACCACTTATACCAACGGCTATTTTCATTTACTACCCCTATTATCATCTGAGTAAAATAGTATACTATTAAATAATGAAAAATTTAGCAATCTATCTTAAATATACAGTAAAAAATTTATGTGTAATGAAATAAATACTACAGATGAGATTTTTTGATTTTGAATAAAAAAAAGGTCGTTTTTAACAACGACCTTTTTATAATATTCTATTACACCCTATTTAAAATATCTGTTAAGAAGTCCCTGAAAAGCTTTTCCATGTCGGGCTTCATCTTTACACATTTCATGAACTGTATCATGTACAGCATCATAATTAAGTTTCTTAGCCAGTGTAGCCAAATCTTTTTTACCCTGGGTTGCACCATATTCTGCAGCAACTCTAGCTTCAAGGTTAGCTTTTGTATCAGCTACAACAACTTCACCAAGCATCTCTGCAAATTTTGAAGCATGATCTGCTTCTTCAAATGCTATTCGTTTATAAGCCTCTGCTACTTCAGGAAAACCTTCCCTATCTGCTTGACGACTCATAGCCAGATACATTCCAACTTCTGTACATTCACCTGTAAAATTCTGTCTCAATCCTTCTACTACTTCAGGATCCAAGCCCTTTGCTACACCAATTTTATGTTCATCAGCCCAAACAAGTTCACCGGACTGTTCATTAAATTTTTCTGCTGGTGCACCACAAGTAGGACATTTTTCAGGAGGATTTTCACCCATGTAGATATAACCGCATACTGAACAAACCCATTTTTTTTCCATAAGATTATCTCCTAATTGATAATGATAATTATTTGTAGTATTATTATAATAACAGAAACTAGTAATTGTCAAGCAAATCTCAATTATAGCAGAGTTTTAATTACTGGATTTATTTAATTTACATTTATAATTACAAAAATATTTATTATTATTAACTATTTGTAATTCTTCATAATTTTGCAATATTCATACAATAAATTGACGTATTTATCAAAATATTGCTTTTATTATTTGCTTTTATGAAGTATACTGATTTAATCTTCTGGAGGTAATATGGATTCGAACAGCGTAGCATACAGGAATGATTCCTTTTCAAAAGTGACTGGACGCGCATATTATGTCGATGATTTTAGATTTTATAATGAAGCACGCTGCATTCCTGTTTATTCTGGATTTGTACATGCCAAATTAATAAATATTAATTTTGAAGAGGCAGAAAAATACCCTGGTATAATAAAAGTGGTAACCTGGAAAGATGTTCCCGGGCAAATTAAATCAGGACAGATTTTTCAGGATTATTCGATTCTTGTTCAGGATAAAATTCGTTATGAGGGTGATGTAATAGCATTGGTTATTGCAGAAACAGAATCAGCAGCAATTGAAGCATCTAAGCTTATTAAAATTGATGTTGAGGAACTACCTATAGTTTTGGATTCATTTGAAGCTATGCAGGATGGTGCTCCTTTAATAAATGAAGAATTTGCAAAAAACATTATTTGTCATCATAAAGTAAGAAAAGGTGATACAGATAAGGCCTTTGAGGAATGTGATTATATTATAGAAAAAGAATTTCACACTCCCCTGGTTGAACATGCTTATATTGAAACTGAAGGTTCAATCTGTATACCTAAACGAAACGGAGGCATAGAGGTTTACGGCAGCATGCAGCACCCCTTTAGTACCAGAAGATTTGTTTCTGCACACTTAGGAATACCTATTTCAGAAATTGAAGTTTTCTCACATCCCGTAGGTGGAAGTTTTGGTGGGAAAGATGATACTGCAGCTATGATATGCGCAAGAACAGCATTGGCAGCAACAATTGTAAATAGACCAGTTCGTATGATCTATACCAGGGAATGGTCTATTAAAGAAAGTTATAAGAGAGTTCCTTATGATATTAAATATAAATACGGAATAAATAAAGATGGATATATAAAAGCTGTTAATTGCTATATATTGGCAAATTCCGGAGCAATTGCTTCAACAACGCCTTGGCTGACATGGAGATCTACAGCCCAAAGTTGTGGACCATATATGGTTCCCAATGTAAATACAGATGTTTATGGGGTTGCAACAAATAATAGTTTTACAGGAGCTTTCAGAGGGTTTGGTGCTCCTCAAAGTAATTTTGCCATTGAACAAATGATGGATATATGTGCAGAAAAACTGCAAATTGATCCTATTAAATTTAGAAAACAAAATGGTGTTGTTGATGGATCCACTACTATCACCGGTCAGGTTTTAAATACACATAAAGTCAGCCTTCATCAGGTAATTGATACTGTTGTTGAAGCTTCTGATTATTATAAAAAGATCGAACTTTCTGATCATGGAAAAGGTGATAAAGATAAATTCTACGGAATAGGTCTTGCTTCTTCATATAGAGGTTCAAGTATTGGTGCAGAGGGTATGGATTTTGCCAGCTGTACTGTAAATTGTCAGTTTGATGGATCTATAGTTCTTTCAACAGGAATATTTGAAAATGGTCAGGGTGCAGAAAGCGCTATGAACATTATGCTGGCAGATCTTTTAGGGGTTAAGATTGACAGAATATTTTATGTTACACCTTCTACTTCAAATATCCCTGATAGTGGAACAACTGTAGCTTCCAGAGGAACTCTAATGGGTGGTGGAGCTATAAAAGATGCTGTTGAGAAATTAAAAGAAATTATGACTCAAAATTTATCAGATAAACTTCGCTGTCTACCCAGAGAGGTTGTATTTAAAGAGGATCATTTATGGGGCAGGGATGGCTACAAATTACCATGGGATGAAGCTGTTCGAATATTACATTCCAGAAAAGTTTTTCCCTATGCTTTTGGTTATTTTCAGGCTCCTTCTGTTACATGGGATGAAGAAACAGGTCAGGGAGATGCATATTTTACATATGTATACAGTTGTCAGGCAGCTGAAGTTGAAGTAGATAGAAAAACAGGTAAAGTAAAAGTTCTTAAGGTTACTGCAGCCCATGATATAGGAAAAGCAATTAATAAAGATATGGTTAAAGGTCAAATTTTTGGTGGAATTGTACAGGGAATGGGAATGGCTTTAACTGAAAACATTCAATGTGTGGATGGATTTATCCAACAATTAAATCTGAATAAATACAAGATACCAAAATCTGGTGATATGCCGGATATGACAGCAATAATTATTGAAAATGCAGATCCAACCTCTCCTACCGGTGCAAAAGGGATCGGAGAACCAGCTCTGGAAATTACAGCACCAGCAATTGCCAATGCAATTTATAATGCTACAGGATATCGAGCTTATTCAATGCCGATAAAAGTACCAGTGGATATTTTTTAATGATCTAAATTTGCAAGCCAGGCAGATACATCAGCATCACTTGGCATTCTCCAATCGCCTCTTGGTGAAAGTGCCAGTGTCCCAACTTTTGGGCCATCAGGAAGAGCTGACCTTTTGAACTGCTGTGAAAAAAATCGTTTGTAAAAAACTTTTAACCACTTCAAAATAGTTTCAGATTCATACCTGTTTTCAAAGGCTATTTTAGCAAGAAAAAATACTTTTTCAGGCTTATAAGCACAACGTACAGCATTAAAAAGAAAGAAATCATGGAGTGTATAGGGCCCAATTGTATCTTCAGTAATTTGTGATATTTCTCCATTGTCATCTGGTGGTAATAATTCAGGAGAAATGGGGGTATCAATTATATCATAAAGAATCTTTTTTATCCCTTCATTGGCAATTGTATTTGCATAATATTTAATTAGGAATTTAACTAAAGTTTTAGGAACACCGCTATTTACAGAATACATTGACATATGGTCGCCATTATAAGTGCACCAACCAAGAGCAAGCTCTGACAAATCACCAGTTCCAATGACAAGTGCATTTAATTGATTTGCTTTATCCATTAGAATTTGAGTTCTTTCCCTGGCCTGAGTATTTTCGTAAGTGGTATCATGAATGGAGCTATTATGTCCAATATCCTTAAAATGGAGTAGAGAAGCTTCTCTTATATTTATTTCATCTAAAGATAAATTCAATTCTCCTGCAAGTTGTACAACATTATTTTTAGTTCTTTCTGTTGTGCCAAAACCAGGCATAGTAATACAGTAAATATCTTTAAAATCAAGTTCAAGCTGCTTATAAGCTTCCAATATTACTAACAAAGCTAAAGTGGAATCAAGTCCTCCTGAAAGGCCTATTACAGTTTTGAATATTTTAGTGTTACTCATGCGAGTAGCCAAACCGGTACTTTGAATTTTTATAATTTCACTTGAACGATCATTCAGGTCATTTAAAGAGTGTGGTACAAAAGGATGAGGATTAACTACTCTTGTCAATCTAGAATCTGATTCTTTTTCAGAATTATAAAATATTTTTCTGTATATCTGTAAATCTGATTTATTAATAACAGATTGACTGTAAGTTGTATTGTTTAGTCTTTCATGTTGAATATATTCCAGATCTATATCATTAAAAATAATATTGGAATCTCTTGTAAATCTTTCACTTTCAACAAGTAATTTACCATTTTCAGCTATTATAGAATGACCTCCACAGACAGTATCTGTTGTGGATTCCCCTACTCCAGCTGAGCAATATACATATCCACCTATTATAGCTGAAGACTGCTGCTTTACAAGATTTCTACGATAATCAACTTTCCCGAGAATATCTGTACTTGCGGATAAATTTAAAATAATGGAAGCTCCTGAAAGAGCAAGAGAGGAACTAGGTGGAATTACAGCCCAAAGGTCTTCACATATTTCAATACCAAAAGATTCAAGATTATTATTTCTACTAAAAAAAATTAAATCTGTTCCAAAAGGTATTTGTTCTTTTCCTATATAAACATCTTTAATATTAGTTTTAAGTCCTGAACTAAACCATCGTCCTTCATAATATTCATTATTATTAGGTATAAAAGATTTAGGAATAATTCCTAAAATATGTCCATGTGAAATTACTGCACCACAATTAAATAATTGACCAGTAACAGCAAAAGGAAAACCTATAATATGTATGCCATAGAGATTGGAAGATTCTTCTGTTATTTTTGATATTGATTCAAGAGCTGCATCAAGAAGAGTCTTCTGTCTAAAAAGATCACCGCAATTATAGGACGTTACAGATAATTCTGGATAAACAGATATGTCACATTTTTTATTTGAAGATTCTTTCATAAGTGAAATAATATTTTTGGTATTATCGTTAATATTAACCGGTTTGGTTAACGGACGTACAGCTGCAACTCTTATATAACCAAATGTTTTTATCATACTACTCCCATTCAATTGTAGCAGGTGGTTTACTCGAAATATCATACACAACTCTACCAATTTCCGGAATTTTATTTGTTAAAAGAGAAGATATTTCTAAAAGATCAATTGATTCAAATGGAAATACATCGGCTGTCATTCCGTCAACACTTTTTATAGCTCTTAAAGCAAGAACATAACCATATTCACGGGCATCACCTGTTACACCAACCGATTTTATTGGAAGAAGCACACAAAAAGCCTGCCATATTTTATGGTAGAGATTACGTTCTTTTAATTCATTTATATACAAAAAATCTGCGTCCTGAAGAATTCTTACTTTTTCTACTGTAATATCTCCAATAATTCTAACTGCAAGCCCTGGTCCAGGGAAAGGGTGTCTTTCTATTATTCTTTTATCTATTCCCAAACTTAATCCCAGTTTTCTTACTTCGTCTTTAAATAATTTATCCAGAGGTTCAATTATTAAACCATCATTTCGCTTTTTTTCAACTAAAGGAGACCGTACATTATGATGAGATTTTATTATTTTTGCATTTTCCCCAACACCTTTTCCTGATTCAATAAGATCAGTATAAAGTGTACCCTGAGCAAGAAAATAATTTTCTGAAATAGAAACAGGTAATTCCTTTTCTTGAATCTTTATAAAAAGATCACCAATTATTTCTCTTTTTTGCTCTGGGTCTGATATTCCATTTAAAGAATGTAAAAATAACTCAGCTGCATCAACAATTTTAATATTTTGAGCACCTAGGCTTTTTAAATATATCTCAATTTCAAGAGTTTCATTTTTTCTCATTAACCCGGTATCAATATACATAAGAAATATATTTTCTTTTGGTAGAGATTTCAAAAGGATTCCAGCTACAACAGAAGAATCTACTCCACCGGAAATTAAGAGAAGGACCTTATTATTTTTAATTTTTTCCTTTAATATCGTTGATATTTGATCACTGAATTGCTTCATAGTCCAATTTTTATCTATTTTACAAATTTTAAAAATAAAATTACTTAATATCTCTTTTCCATAATCACAATGGCTAACTTCAGGATGAAATTGAAGACCATATAAATTTAATTTTTTATTATATCCCGCTGCCGGATGATTTGCAGATTCAGCTATCAGTTCAAAACCATCTCCTAAAATTTCCAAACTGTCTCCATGGCTCATCCATGATGTAAAACCGGAGGGTACTCCATTAAACAGGTCTGTATCTTGTAATATGGATACAGAAGCTTTTCCATATTCTTTTGTAATAGAAGAATTTACTTTGCCATTATTCATTACAGTCATTTGCTGAAAACCATAACAAATTCCTAATACTGGCAATCCTGTCAAATATATACCAGCATCAGGTTTTGGAGCCCCTTTTTCATAAACAGAAAAAGGAGATCCAGACATAATAATACCTTTTGTATCCAATAAAAAATCATCATTAATTATGCTATTACCTGGATAAATTTCACAAAATACCCCCAATTCCCTAATTCGCCTTGCAATTAACTGAGTTGTCTGGGAACCAAAATCTAAAATTATTATTTTGTCCAAAGGCCTGTTCTCATCATTGTTTGTTCCCTTTTATACCCTACAGAAATAATTCCAATAGACGTATTTGTATAATCTTCAATAAATTTTATATATTCCCGGGCATTCAGAGGTAAATCATCATAATTTTTTACTTCTGAAATATTTTCTTTCCAACCTTTAAAGCTCTTCAAAATTGGTGTCGCTTTTGCAAGCATATCTCTGGAAGATGGGAAATTTATGATTTCTTTACCATCTACTTCATAAGCTACACATACTTTTATTTCATCAATTTCATCGTATACATCAATATGAGTTAATACTAAATGATCTATAGAATTTGTTCTGCACGCATATTTTAAAGCTACAAGATCCAGGTATCCACATCTTCTTGGTCTCCCTGTAGTAACACCATACTCTCTACCAAGATCACGGATATACTCTTCAAGTTCACCATCTCTCTCTTTTAAAAATTCACTGGGAAAAGGTCCGTTACCCACTCTTGTAGAATAGGCTTTAAAAACACCAAAAACCGTGTCAATTGAACCAGGACCAACACCTCCTCCGAGAGAGGCTCCTGCTGCAGCTGCATATCCAGAGGATACAAATGGATACGTTCCTATATCAAGATCAAGCAGAATCCCCTGAGCACCTTCAAAAAGAACTTTTTTGTTACTGTAATTATCCATAAAAGAAGCTAAATCGATCATCATACCTTTCATACGATCAATAAATGGAGACAAAAAATCCATCTCTTCTTTAGTTAGATATTTTAAAAAATTGGAATCTCCAAGATCACAAACTCTTATACCTTCTCTTTGAGCTTTTTGAGAATAAGTAACTCCTATACCTCGACCTGTTGTACCAATGGGAAATCTTCTCTCTTTTTCAAGATCAATATCAATTTGTTTATAAGAAGGCATTACAATATGAGCTCTATCGGAAATAAAAACTCTACCCTCCCAGGATATACCCTGGTCTGTTATAGTCTTAAGTTCTTTAAATAATGAATCAGGATCAATTACCATTCCTGAACCTAAAACAACCTTTGTCTTTGGATATACAATTCCTGAAGGGATAAGATGCAATTTATATGTAATTCCATCTGTAACTATTGTATGTCCTGCATTTGCACCACCGGAAAAACGAACAACAAGATCAGCTTCTTCTGATAGATAATCTACTATTTTCCCCTTACCTTCATCTCCCCATTGAGCGCCTATTACTACTGAATGCATCTTTAACTCCTTTGGTTGCTTCCAAATAATCTAAATCTATGTAATATTATAATTTCAGATTTGATCAATCTTGTCAAAGCTAGAAGTTTTCTTATTGAAGAAAAAAAGAAAAAAGGTTTAAATGTTCAAGTGATAAATAAAAAAATTAAATATAAATTTGAAAAAGCAATTAATTTTGGTAAATTAAGAAATTATGAAAAAGCAGCAGAGCTTTTTAATAGTATAATTAAAGAAACAGATGAGATTCCTGAAGCATATCTATATTTAGGCAGGAGTTATCATAGTTTAAATCGATTGAATGAGGCCGTCCCATTACTCAGGCATTACTTAACACTGGTTCCTAACTCTTCAATGGGTAATTTTTTTCTTGGAAGATCTTTACTCTCCCTGGGTTTTGCTAAAAATTCAATTCCATATCTAAAAAAATCTGTAGAAGCTCACCCTGAATCTCTTCATGCAAATGGATTCCTTGGAGTTGCATATCTTAACGCAGGCCGTTCAGATGTGGCAATCAACTATTTGAGCACAGCCGCAGAATCCAGTACTGAGGGAACCGGGATATATAAAATATATTTAGGAACATTATTTTTAAGAGCTGTAAGTAATTTTAAAACCGGTAATATTGAATTAGCTTCTCAAATGTTTATTTTTTTAATTGATAATGATTTTAACAATATACTACCGTTTATCTATATGGGAATGATAGAAAGACAAAATCAAAATTACAAACAAGCCCTTTCATACTATGATCAGGCTCTAATATTTTCTCCTAATGATAAATTACTCTTGTACAGAAGAGCTGTGCTCCTCTATAAAGTAGGTAATTCTCAAGGTGCAGTCGAAGAATTAAAAAAATTGGATATAGAACCTGAAATAGATGAAAATATTTATCTGGCATATCAGTTTTTTAATACGAAAAAGTTTAATAAAGCATTGTACTATGGAAATATGGCGCTTCATAGTGATAATGAAAGTATAGAATTACATCTGTTATTAGGTGAAGTAAATAGAGAATTAAATAAACTTGATCTTGCTGAAAATCATTATAGAAAAGCAATAAAACTTGATAGAACAAGACTTGAAGGAAGATATGGTTTATCACTACTTCTTTGGATGAAACATGATTATAAAGCAATGATAACTGAACTTAAAAAAATTAATGTTAGTGACCCTGAAAACAAAATAAGTTCTTATTATTCATCACTTTGTATGTGTAAACTTAATTATGAAACAGATACAACAATACCCTACATTCAGAATGAAATAAGAAATACTGAACCTGATTGTTATCTTTTTACAGCTTTGGGAGAAGAATATATTAAAGCTGATCTTAAACATCTTTCTGAAAAATGGTTTTTAAAGGCAATAACTGTAAATAATGAGTTTAAAGACGCTCATATTAGTCTAATTAATTATTATAAAAGTATAGAAGATAATGAAAAACTTTTGGATTCCTACAAAAATTATTTAAATATTTCTAATAATTTAGATATAAGTCTCGAATATATACATTTATTATATAAAAATAAATTTTATTTAGATACAATTAAGCAAATAAATAAAGTCTTACCCTCTATCTCAACAAATATTAAACTTTTAAGATTACTTGGAAACTCTTATCGTTTTACAAAAAATTGGGATAATGCAATAATTAATTATCAACAAATATTGGCAAATTCCCCCAATAATGAGGCTATATTACAATCTCTTGTTTATTGTCTGGATCATGCCGGAAGAAAGAAATCCGCTATTGAATTACTTGATAAAGCATTTGATTATTTAAACTCTCCGTCACTAAATTTACAACTTATAAGAGGTGTTATGTATTACAAAAATAAACAATATGATAATGCTTTGAAAATTTTTAGAGAAACTTTGAATAAACGACCAAAGGATTGGCGAATTTATCACAATATAGGGATGATTTATAAAGCTAAGGGTATTGATGATTTTGCTGAACAGTTTTTTTCGAGAGCAAAAGAACACAAAAAAAAATAATTTTCTTGCTATTTTGTTATCTAATTAACTATAATTCACTAAGAGGAGATATAAAAAATGGCAATAAAAGCATTAGATCTTTTTCAGGCATTTAGAGATGGTAAACTACCAAAAAATGAAGGTTATATAGTTTCATCTTTTTTTAGTAATAGAAGTAAATATACAATATATGAAATTGTTGCTTACAGTGGTGTTAAAAGTATTTATGCAACAGCAGATGGAATAACTTTCCAAACAGATGGAAATAAATTGTATATTCTTGTAGAACCAGGATCATTTTTTAAAAAATATGAAGAACCTTATCTAAGAGATAAGAATCATGTTATTCCACAGAGATTTGCTGAACTGGAAATATTTAATTCAAGCAATCAGACAAAAGTTATGGTGAGTAAAAATCCTTTGGTTACTTACTCTTCATTTACGGTTCTTAATCCCACTGGTGCTAATTTTTCTCTTGTTTTTTACAATCTTCCTGATGTTCTTGATACATTGTCTACTTTCTTTATCGAATCTCTTAATAAAGAAGCAGGTGTACCAAAATTTGATGCAAGAAAAGCGACTGCAAAGATAATTGAATCTGTCAAAAATTTTGGTCTTTGGTAGGAATAATCCGTAGGGGCAAAAAAACTTTTACCCCTACGACGTAATTTTAATTATTTTTTATTGTTTCCTGTGCTACTGCCAGGAGAGCTATGGGAACAGAGAAGACACTGCATGATACATAGTCCAGTCCTGCATCCATACAAAATTTAATATTCTCTGGAACAGCTCCATGTTCACCACATAAACCCTTTGTAAGTCCTGGTCTTGTCATACTGCCTCTTCTAACGGCTGTTTTTACAAGCTCTTTAACGTGCTTATTAAGTTTAATAAAGGGATTACCATCAATTATATCAAATAAGGTATAGTCAGGCATAAATGATGTGTAGTCATCTCTAGAAAGCCCAATGGTAGTCTGTGTGAGATCGTTAGTTCCGAATGAGAAAAAATCAGCATATTTAGCGATTTCTCCTGCCGCAAGTGCAGCTACAGGAAGTTCAATCATAGTACCAAATCGATAAGGTATAGCTGGAGCTTTAAGTTTCTTTCTAAGATCAAGTTCAATCTGTTTTAACCCTTTATAAGTCTGACCCTCAATTTTTTTACCATAAATAATAAGTTTTAATTCATCTTCATTCATGATTAAAGGAATCATAATTTCAGGTCGTACCTTAACACCTTCGCTTTTCAGCTTATAAATTGATTCAAAAATAGCTTCCATTTGCATTTCATATATTTCGGGATAGGAAACAGCAATTCTACAACCTCTATGTCCAAGCATAGGATTAAACTCTCTCAAATTATCCATATTCTCAGTTATTTCTTTTACAGTGACATTTTTGGCATCTTTTTCATTTTTCATAAAATTTATAAAAAGCTGCATTTCATCTTTATTGTGAGGTAAGAACTCATGTAAGGGAGCATCAAGTAATCTTATAGTAACTTCTTTTCCATCCATTGCTTTAAATATTTGATAAAAATCATCTTTTTGCATAGATTTAAGTTTTTTTAGAGCTTTGGTTCTTTCCTGAAATGTTTCAGAAATAATCATACGTCTAAAAACATTTATTCTTTTTGAATCGAAAAACATATGCTCGGTTCTGCATAAACCTATACCATCAGCTCCAAACTTAACAGCCAGATTAGCGTCATTTGCTTTATCAGCATTAACCCGAACATGAAAATTTCCTAAGCTGGATTTTATTATTTTAACAAATTCCAAAAGACCTGATTTTTCAGGATCTGGTTCTATTAGTTCTGCTTCACCAAAATAGATAGTAGGATCGCCATAATGAGGCACATTAAGTGTAATGATATCACCTTCTTTTACTATCTTTCCATTTATAGTTGCTTTATTACCTGTAACTTTTAAACTGTCTGAAACAAGAGATATTTTCCCATATTGTCTTGCAACTACAGAAGCATGAGCTGCATAACCACCTTCTGCAGAAAGAACGCCTGTTGCTACTTCTATAGCCTTTACATCTTCTGCAAAAGTCGAATTCATACATAATATAAGCCTAGTGTCCAAACCCTTCTGCTGAGCAACCTTAAATGCATCAATAAGCTTATTTGTAGTAAAATAAACTCTTCCTATAGCAGCACCGGGAGCACCTGCTACCCCCCCTGAAACACTTTTAAAACCCTTAACTGAACTAGGTTTTATAATAGGATGGAGAATTTCGTTTAATTGTTCCGGTTTAACGGCATTAATAAGATATTCTTTCGTAATAACTTTTCGTTTGAAAAGATCCAGAAGAGTCTTTATATCAGATTGTGTTGATTTAGACATAAGAGGTCTTTGATCAATTAACCATACTCTTCCATCTTCTATGGTAAATCGTATGGATCTTATTTCTTTATAATGGTCTTCTACAGTCCTGGCTACTTTTACTAAATCTTTTAAAAAATTAGATCCAATTTTTTGTATATCTTTTCCCTTAGTTTCTATAGAATTAAACTTATTTTGTTCAAACCAGCCTGATAACTTATCATCTCCTGTAACAACATCCCTTGTAAAGAACTGTCCACTGGCAGAATCTTTGCCATAATTCCCATAAACCATAGGCTGAACTATTAAAGCCGCATCATCATCATCCAGTTCATCAAGAGACAACATAAAACTAATTCTTTTTAATACAATTTCAAGCTGTTTGTATACATCAGAGTAAAAATCATCAGGAAGCAGTTTTTTATAATCAGCTATTATTTTTTTTATTTTCTCAGCTTTAATATTACTATTAATATACTTAGTAATATCATAAATCTTTTTTGTCAGATTTTTAGAATCGCTATTTCTATTTTGCAGATCAGCAATTTTCTGTTCAATCTGAAGATACCCCTTAATCTGAAAAAGAATTTCATGATACCCAAAGTCTTCACCTACAAAATCTGTAAACCCACCTATTGTGTTATCAGTCAAACCAAAATTATGCAATGCAGGATAATTAACAATGGCTAAATTGGGACTTATTACAATTTTGAGAAGTAATGGATTAGTAGTATCACCAAATACCTTTCCTGTTATTTTCTCACATTTATTTATAAAAGATTTTATATTAGTGGAAATATTCTCACTTTCAAGATGAGCTGCAATCTTTGAATCCAAAATAAAACCAGGCAGTATGGGTAGATCCAGAGCTGCAAAGTCCATAGCTTCTTTCCCTCTTATTCCTAGTTTATCTAAAAGTTGTTGATTTTTTATATGACTGTTTCTGCTAAAAAAATGTATATTTTTTTTCATATTATCCTCTATTGTCAGAAAAGATTGAGTATCTTATTAACTGGAAATTTCAGGAAGGATTCAAACATAATGCTTGCACCCTGCTTAAGATATCTCTGTAGTTTCGCTACATCTTTTATATTGTCTCCGGCTACTGCAAACAAAATAGTGCTTCCATGTTTTACTTTTCCCCATTTAAACAGTGAAGCAATTTCGTGTATCCGTTCACCATCATAATAAATATAAACATCTAATCCTGAATACTTTGTTTTATAACTTTCGATTATTTTCTTCCAGGCTTCAACATTCCCATTATGAAAAAGTTCGTTAGAAACAACCACTGAATAATAAGGTGTAATTCTTTTTGGTTTTGTAAGAACCGGCTCCATTTTTTTTTGTACAGATTCATCCTGTGCAGCTTTAGTCGCTGTTTTTTTCCTGGATACATTTTTTTTAGGAGTGGAAACTATTTTTTTCTTTATTACCTTTTTTTCTAATAATTTAAATTTACCTTTGGACAATTCTGTAGGTGGATTTAATTTCTTTCCCTGAAGATACTTGAGTATTACTGAAATAGCTAAATTCGCTGATTTTATATTATTATCAGCTGAAAAATTGCCTGCATAAATAGTAATAAGTTCATTTCGTTTAAAAGTGTGAATTGATTCAAAATGATTTTTATTTTTAGGGTTAATTAACATGGGACCTAAGTCAGGATGGTAATAAACCATAACAATATCAATTCCATTCCATTTTTTAGATGCATCAACAAGTATATCAAAGTTACTAATAGTAGTTGTCATATTGTGAGATTTATATTGGTAATTTAATTTATCATATAAAATGGCATTTATTGAAGGAATAAGCTGATTTTGAGAAATTATTTTATCCTGTAACAGTTCATTAAGTGAATCTGCTACATTTTCATAATCCCCAAGAGTGCCAATAATATCCGATACAGTCTGAAAATGACCAAGTGCACTATTAAAACTTGATTTTGTTGAGAGATTTTCAAACTCATATAAATGATTCGTCATTTAAATACTCTCCTTAAAAAAAAGATCGCCCTGTGAAACAGGGCGATCAATAATATTTTTTGATTTTATAATGTTCTTAAGCCACCACTATTTTTTTTGGCTTTCTTTTTTGTTTTTCCTGTATCAACAACACCTTTTCTTTTTCGTGTTTTTGTAGCAGGGGCTTTATCTTTTTTAATAGTAGTTGCAGGTTCATCTGCAGGAGTATTCAGCATATCAAGATACGACTGACCTTTATTTTTTTTAGATCCTTCTTCAATCTCGTCCAGTGCATTAGGATCTCCAAAATGCTGATCAATGTCACTACGTACAGTTGATCTTCTTCTTGAGAAAGACGCAAATGCTGCATCCTGAAAACCTTTAGATACACCATTAAGGAACTCATTAAGTACGTTTGCCATACCATCCAATGTAGCTTTCTTTCTTTTAATAGAAGTAATGTCTACATCCAGAAGAATACCTGTCTGTATATGATAGGGATTTATCATATAATCAAACCTGTTAAATTCCTGTTCCAGGAACTCTAATCTTTCTTCCATAACACGTCGTTGCATTGGGTATTTATAACCATACATTGACTGAAGTTTATCCTTCATAAGAACAAGTCGTTTCTTAACTTCATCTTTTTCAAAAAGATATGTTCTATTTCTTTCTTCAACTTCAGTTTCTGCAGCTTGCATGAAAGAGATCTCGTTCCAAACTTTATCAACATCTTCATATACAGGATCATTTGATTTAAGTTTTATCTTTTTCTTAATTTTAGTTCTATAAACCTTTGCAAGATCTTCATAGTCAGCAACACGTTTAAAAAATTTGCTGTCAACGTATACCATATCAAGAACATCCCATAAATGCTGAACTTCAAGCTGAAATGCCGCAATTTGTACGTCATAAGCTTTCTGCTCTTCTACAAGCTGTGCATTATCATAATACTTCATTCTAATACTATATCGTTCATCAGGAAGTATATTTGGATCTGTATCTTCATATTCCCGTATAATCAATTCACGTCCATTTTTAAGGTTTTCAATATACTGATAACCCATTCTTGAAGTATCAAGTATAGATGTAATTGAATTAATAGCTGTGTTATAACCCCGATTTCTAATATTCTCAAGATCAATAATCTTTTTAAGGTTTTCTCTAATATTAAGTTGATCAAACTCTTCAGGATCAATTTCAGCTCGCAGCCCTTCAAGTCTGGTCATAAGTGTTTTTGCCATATATTTATAACGATTAGACTTTGCACTTTCAGCATCATCTGAAGTATGACTCTCTACTTTTTTCATCTTCTCAAAGACAATTTCACTGTCTGCAAGTTCTTCGAGACCCTGATCAATACGATCATCTTTTAACTGATCAATTTCCTTGTCAATTAAGTCGATTATATTCTTTGCAATTAGATCTTTTATTAGATACTCAACTGTTACCTGATAATGGAATATAGGACTTATTAACTCAGAATCAAGTATATTTACAGATAATTTTACTTCAGAAACAGTTTTTGGTTTCTTTAAATTATCTTTAAAAGCACATTTTACAACAGAATAAGCGTTTTCGCCCCTTATAAAAGCTCCAACATCAGTTTTCTGACGTAATAATGAATTAGTAAGATTTTCGAGCTCATTAACACCTCTTTGTATATGCCCCTGGAGGTGTCCATACATGTTAACAATTGATTTCTCAATTTCACCAGTATTAAACCTGTCCATTCCTCCAACTTCATCAAGAAGTGTAGCAATCTCTTTTGGTGTGTATCTTGTCAGAACTTTCATTTCCTCTCGGTCAACAAAATTTCTAACCTTCTTAATCATCTCATCTTCAGTGGTTACAATGTACCTATTGAACATGTTCTGATAGTTTTGGTTAAAGTAATTATATACTTTTTCTTTTAAACCACCCATAACATCAAGTTCTTTCAAAACATCGTTTGGTAACTTGGTTGAAACGTGATTCATTACTTTGTCGACTTCTTCCTCTAGAAGATTGTCAACTTCTGCCTGCTGATCTCGACTCTCCTGGGCAAGGGAGTTTCGAGAACCCACCGCACTCCTCTTTTCCGGATGAAAGACCATCGGGCTTTTCGGTAGATCTATACTTCCCATTACACTCTCCTTCGATTATGACTGTACTATAATAATATCAACATGTTGTTAAAAATGTAAAGCAAGTTTTTTTTTTTTTACTTTTTTGCTTTAGCTGAAGAATCATACATGTTAGTATAGTCATTATAGAGGTAAAACCATGAATAAAAAAGCTATTTTTATGTTTTTTTTATGTTTTTTATTATTAAAGACCATTTTTACTTTATCAGCCGACCAAAGAGTTGGGAATATTGAAATTTATCTGGTTCTTGACAAATCTTCATCAATGATTGAAGAGATAGATTCTGTTAAGGAATATGTAACAGAATCTATTATTAATAAATTAGTTCTTGAGGGTGATTATTTTTTACTTGTTCCTTTCTATGGTAAGACTGATGAATCTTATAACGGATATATTAATTCAAAAATTGATATTACAAGGTTACAAAATAATATAAGTGAAATAGAAGCTGATGGCCTTTATACTGATATAGGCAATGCACTAAATTATCTTAGAAAAAATATTATTACTGAAAATGAATTGTCCAGAAAATATATGCTCTTAATAACTGATGGAAAACAGGAGGCACCTCCTGATTCGATCTTTTACAGTCCTGATGGTAGCTTTAATCATGAATTTTTAGCTAATACAAAAGAAATTCAGAAAAAAGGATGGAAAATTGTAGTAATGGGTATTGGTACAAATACAGCAGCTAAAGAGATTGCAGAAGAGTTATCAGCTGGATATAAAAATGTATCAGAACTTTCCACAGCACAGGAAATTTCTGATACACTGGATGATTTTTTAGGCAGATTTGATATAGTTTCTTTTAATAAAAATATCGAATTAGATAAAAATGGTATTGGCACTATAGATTTAGAAATTAAAGGTGAAGGTTTTTCTGAAATAAAGGATATTAAAATAAATGAAATACTAATGAATTATAATGATAATAAGAGTAACAACATTCTAAATACACCTTTTACATTTAATATTAACATTGATGAAACATTAAAAGTTTCGATCCCTGTGAATATAACTCCCCGGGATGATGAATATCCTGCTAATATTATTTTTGTTTTTGAAGGCGAAAATGCTTTTTCTCCTTCTGTTATTAGTCTTAATATAAAAAATAATAAAGGAATTTCTTTTTATTATTATATAATTATAATTTTTGTGATATCTTTTATAAGTTATTTTGCTTACAGAATATGGCAGCGAAAAAGATTGGAGGACGATAACAATTCAAATGAATCAAAAAAAGGGGAAATTTGAGTATATTTCAAATTTTTTATTAACAAATGATAATTTTATTTTAACTGCTCATGAAACACCCGATGGTGATGCTATCGGCAGTGAAAGTGCTATGTATTGTGCGTTAAAAGCTATTGGGAAAAATGTAATAGTAATAAATGCAGATTTAATGGCAGAAAAATATACCTTTTTAGATTACAATAATATTTTCAAGGTATTGGATGAAAGTAGTATTCTTCCTGAGGACATTGGAAAATATACATTAATTATCCTTGATACCAGTGATGTTGATAACATAGGTCAGGTAAAAGATATTATTCTTAGTAAAACTAAAAATCACCTTATTATTGATCATCACGAATCAAAAGAAAATACAGAAGAAAATATACTTATAATAAGTGAAGCTTCTTCTACATGTGAAATTTTATACCAATTATTTGATTATTCCAACATAGAAATTAATTTCAATATAGCACAGGCTCTTTTTGTAGGTATTGTTTATGATACGGGATCATTTATCTACCCAAAAACAAGCGCTAAAACGTTTTCAATTGCGCATAAATTAGTAGAAAAAGGTGTTATACCAAATAATATATATGGTAGAATATATGAAAGTAATTCAGTCTCAGCTCTTCAACTTCAGTCAAAAGTTTCTGCCTCTTTAAAACTGTACTACAATCAACATGTTGCTGTTCAGATAATGCTCAAAGAAACTATAAAAGAATGTAATGCATTGTACGAGGAAGCTGATGCAATAATAAATATACCTTTAAAAAGTAAAAGAATTAAAGTTTCAGTTTTTTTCAAAGAAAATACTGAAGGTATTCTTAGATGTTCCATGCGGTCAAAAGGAAATATTGATGTTGCAGAAATTGCACAGTTTTTCAATGGGGGTGGCCATAAAACTGCAGCAGGTTTTAAAAGTAAATATCCCCTTGATGAAATAATGGTAAAAGTGTTAAAAATGCTGGAAGTTTATTTTATCTAATTAAATACTTTAAAAAACTTCATCATCGGAGTAGTAATTTGAGATACTCGCTAATTGTATTGTCACTTTTTATTGTATTTACATCCTGTAATAAGATTGAACAAACGGAAACTATTAATCCACAGGAAATAATCCCTGTATACAAGGGGAATAACAGTTCAAATGATAAAGAATTATTAAATATAACAATAGATAAAGAGACAAAAGTTTCAAAGGTAACTTTAGATCCTGATGATTTCCTTATTGATTTAATTGATACAAATCTTGATCTGGATAGTAATGATGAACAAATACTCATTGTAAAAAATAATATAAGTAATAATTCTCATGTAAGAGTTCTTGTTGCAGATTTTGATAACATTATAAACTCTTATTTTGTTTCCTGGGAAGGAATAACAGGTTCTGATAACATAAGATCACTTTCTGTTTCTCTAAAGGATATTACAGGAGATCATAATCTTGAAATTGTATGTACCGGAACTGATCTTGATGGGAAAGAGACAATAAATATTTTTCGTCGAACTCCTTCACAGGATAGAATAGTTATTCACTTTTCTGAAATTCTGAATTTGAGTGTCGATGGTAATATTGAAATAAAAGAGGAACAAAGGTCCCAGGCATATCAAACAGGAATTAGTAATGGTATAAGTTTTCCCATTACTGTCACTACTACAGATAAAACTTCTGAAAATATACTAGATATGATTAGAGAGACCTATTTTTGGAGAAATCAGGAAGATATATATAAATTAATTAGCGTAGATAAAATACCTGGAGATGATATTGAAAATAGTAAATTACGTGATCTCTATCGAGGCGATCGTAATTATTTTAAATCTTTCCTTAATGGACCATGGATGTTGTCAAATTCAGAAAATAATTTATCTTATAATAATCCTATAGTATATTTTGATCCTGACAACAACCAGATTGTCTTTTCCAATCACGATTTTCAAGAAATATATTTGTGGGAAACTTCAAGTAAAACATTATCGAATACACTTCAAATAACATGTGAAAATGACCTTGTCCCATTTTTAGATGTTTCTTTATCTGTTCGTATTCTTGATATTAATACCATAGGGTTAAAATTCAGGGATAATAGTATTCGTAATTCTAAATCTTCGGAAAATCAAATATGGACTGGAAATTATTTCAAACTCAATACTGAAGTTCAAAAAGATTTAATTGGAGAATATAGATCAATTTCAAATAATTCAGATATTCCAGTTCTTTCCGGCTATTACAGGAGTGATACAGGAGATGAATTTTCTTTCAATTCGCCTAAATTTTCTTTAAAATCCGGAGATCAAACATATAATGGAGGCTTTTATCTATTTAACAATGGTTTAAAAATAGCTGAATTTAAGATGCTGGATGAAAACAATCTTGTTAAAGATATATTAACTTATAAATATGATTACTTTGAAGAAAAAAATGATACAGAAATAATAAGAACTATTATTTTAATTCCTGGGGAACTAACCATAAAGGGCTTTATTCCATCAGGAGAGCAATTCATCAGATATATTCAAATAGAACAAATTGAAAGAAAAGAATCAGAAGAGCCGCTTTCCTAACTATAACTAATTACCCTGAAAAGGTATTCTGAGCGGCTCTAAAGGCAAAAAATTGCCAAATTAGTAGATAGGGAATCCATCAAATCCTTTATTTTTTAATTTCAGTAATGTTTTTTCAATCTCTTCTGCTGAAGCTAAATACAAAATAACCTTATAATATTTAATATTATTAATTGTCTGTTCTTCTATTGTAGTAAAAAAACCGGAGTCTTGAAGATCTTTTGATAAATAATGAGCATTTTCCTGATCCCTAAATGATCCGGTTTGAATCATAAAATTATGACTTAAATTAGTTTTTTTTATATCATCTTTTATAGTAGAAGTTATTTGAAAATCACTGTATTGTTTTAATAAACCAAATACAGTTAAAATATCAGGTAACTCTTCAAACTTATTTGAAATTAAGCCGGCTTCCGGACTTGTTTTAAAATTTTCAATTATTTGCTTTTTAATTCTATTCATTTCTATTGATTTAGAATTTGATTTAGCTATTAAATAAGATATGTATAAAGACTCAGGTGTAATTGAATATTCTAATATACTGTCAGAGTCATTTTTTGCGTTTAAAATATTTAAAATAGTTTTTAAATTGTGAGCCTTCTCCAGAATATTTTGATCTAAACTAATGGAAGAAATTTCGTTTAACTGTGATTCAGCAAGATATAGATTACCCTCCAGTATTAAAATTTCAGCAGATTTCAAAAGCATATGTGCATCAATCCCGTCAAGGAAGAGCAACGCTGATTTTTGATAGTATACCTGGGCATTGTGAAGATCTGAAGATAATTCATACATTTGTGCAATACTATTATACAAGATTTTTCTAGTATTTCTATCAGAAATGTTCTCAATATTATTTTCTAATATTTCAATTATTGAATGGATATCACCATGAAGTTCTGAAACTTCCAAAAGTATCGATGAAAAATCTTCGGAATCATAATTATTTTTAAGCCAATTATTGTATAAGTTGATCGATTCTATATATTCACTATTACTGTAGGCTTCTCTGGCATTATCAATTTGCGAAAAAATTTGCGAACTTAATAGAAATAGAAGTACAACATATGTTATTTTTGTATTTAACATTAAAAAACTTCACCTTTAAATGTATTACCATTAAGACTCATTAATTTTACATTCTTAAAAGTCCCAATATATTCTTTATTACCAACAAAAACTACCATTTCATTTTTTTCAGTTCTTGCTAATAATTCCTTACTATTTTTTCTTGATACAGATTCAACTAATACCTGAACAGTTTGACCAACTCTTTTTAATTTTTGATCTGTACTAATTCTCCTTTGGATATCTATTATTTCATTTAATCTTCGTAATTTTTCTTTATGTGCAATACTTTCCGGAAAAGTAAAAGCCTTTGTCCCCTCTCTTGGATTGTAATAATAGGTAAAAGCGTCGTTAAACTTAACTTCTTCCATTAATTCTTTTGTTAGTTCAAGATCTTCCAGTGTTTCTCCAGGAAACCCTATTAAAAGATCCGTTGTAATAGAAATATCTGGTATTTTTAGCTTCATTTTTTTGGAAAGTGTAATAAAATCAGATCTTGTATATTTTCTATTCATTTTATGTAAAATGTTATCAGATCCATGCTGAACTGCAAGGTGAATATGACTGCACAATCTTTTATCGGAAGATATAAGATCTATTAAGTCTTCAGGAACATCCTTGGGATGAGAACTCATAAACCTTATCCATCCCAATTTATGTGTTTCTCTAAGAATTATTTTTAATAATTCAGAGAAATTAATAGTTTTATTTTCTGTTAAATCGTTATAAGTATAGGAATTTACATTTTGGCCAAGAAGTGTTACCTCTTTGACACCTTTTAATTCAAGCTTTTTTATTTCTTCAATAATTGACTCGGGAGATCGGGAAATTTCACGTCCACGAACATATGGAACTATACAATATGTACAAAAATTATTGCAGCCATGCATTATGGGAACCATCGCTTTAAAAGCATTTTCAGCAAGATGAATTTCCCGAAAGGTGTATTCACCAGCTGCGACAAGATTATCTGTCCAAATTTCATTATTATCCAGGTATTCACTTAATTTTTCTTTTTCAAAATTTCCAATAACCATATCTACAGAGGGAGCTTTTTTTTGAATATCTCCTTTCAGACGTTCTGCCATACATCCGGTTATAGCAAGAGTGAAATCTTTAGATTCTTTTAGATGTTTATAGTATCCGATTCTTCCCCAAATTCTATTTTCTGCAGTCTGACGAACGGAACAGGTATTTAAGAGGACAAAATCTGCATTTAATTCAGAATCTGCTTCTCTCCATCCTTTTTCTTTTAAATCTGCAATTATTGCATTTGACTCAGCTGTATTCATTTGACAACCATAAGTCTCTATCCAGTAATACTTCAAATTTCTGTACCCTCTATTAGTGTCCTGATATACCATTTAATAACATTCCAATCATCTTTACGGGGAAGTAATATCCAATATCCTCTATAAAAACCTTCTTCGTATTGTTTAGATTTATCTTTGAGTTTATAAATATTTGTATAAGTATTATAGAGCACATTAAATGTACTTAAACCCTGTTTTCTATTAAGAGTAGCATCTTTATACTTTACAAAAAGACTTAACATTTCCATTGAAGAAAAATTTGTATCAAGATATTTTTTCAAAGTTGTAAATAATTCAAGAATTGTACCTAGATCTGTAATATCCAATGCTCCCATTTTATCTTTAATACCCTGAAGAACTAATTGCTGTCTGGATGTTCGTCCAAAATCTGAACTTGTATGTCTTGATCTGGTAATCCTTAAAGATTCTATTCCATTAAGATGATGATTCCCTTTAGTATAGTAGAGTGTACTCCACTCTCCGTTATCACGAACCATATATGTTGGGTCTATTAAATCCGCTTGAAGTGTAATATCAATTCCACCTAAAATATTTATGAGATCAATAAAAGCATACATATCTACAGCAATATAACCCTCTATACTTAAACCTGTTATATCTGAGAGAACTTCTATAAATTTATCACCACCATATGTTCTATAATAATCATTTATTTTGTTATCCTGGTAATAAAGATCCCTGGGAATTGCAATCAGTGTTATATTTTTACTAATTCCATCTGCATGAACAAGTATTATTGTATCTGCATTATTTTCATGAGATCCGATTACAACGAAGGTTGTACTACTTGAATTTGAATATTTATCAAGAATTACAGGTAAATTATCAGGAATATCTAAATTACTTTCTATTGTATTTGAAATATCCACTGGATTTTCCAGATATTTAAGAGAAGATATCATAATATCTTCAGGATCCATTAAATATATGTCACCAATTATCTTTTGTATTGCAAATGAACCAAGGAGAGTATCTTTTCCTTCAAATATATCGTAATAGAAGTAATCATTATCTTCCCGGGGTAACATACCAATAGATAGATTGTTTTGATTTAGAAATGAAAGAAAGGAATCTTCAACTAAAATAGATTCAATTCTAAATTTAGCTGTATCAACTACTTTTATTTCTTTTGTTCTTTTATCTGACTTCAGTAAAAAATTATTTAAAGAAGTATAGAAATTTGAGAAAGTAGAATATTTATTATTATCAACCTCAAATACAAGATTTATGCTATCCAGATAAATATTTATAGAATAAGAATTATCTTTATTATGAATAGAGTAAAATATTTTAGTAGTGGTAGATTTTAAATTTTCTATTTCAAGATTTTCTGATTTAAGAAATTTTAAAAATGTTTCGTTTTCAATTAGTTTTACAAATTGCTTTTTAAGTAAATTATATTTTGAATAATGTTCATTTAATACACTAATTGCAGAATTAAGGTACTTCAACAGTTCTGTACTGTCATTTTTAATATTTTTTAGAGAATAATTGTGTTTATCTCCTTTAAGATCTTCTATATATATATATGGATCCAAAGGATTTTCTGCTTTTATAGAAAAAAACAAATTACTGTTTTTTAACAATTCGTAATTTGATGGACCGGTTTTTTTTATTGTTAAATTATTTTTAATAAAATAATTATTTAAACTACTTTTGTTAAGAATAAAATTAAGCTCGTTTTCCATTTCAATTTTACTTGAATAACCTTTAATATAGTCAACTGCATTATAAAATGGTAAATTTTCATTTTTTTCTTCTGAAATAATTTCATCACTCGCTTTTTCTACAAATGTTAAATCTATTTCCGGAAGAGATAACATAACACGTACTTCATTTGCAGTGTCAGTTAATAATCGTATATTATTCTCTAGAACAAGTTCATTTTGCTTATAACTTTCAACTTTACTGGTTAAAAGTTCAATTTGATTATTATCCTTAACAGAAAAATATATAATTTGTGTAACAAAAATTATTATAAATGTAAAAATAATTATTACAATTGGGTTTATTTTATTAAGTATTTTCATTTAGAAGAGGATAACCTTTATACTGTATTTTTATCAAGAGAAAGAAGGAAGCAGTTTTTTTTAATAATAAAAGAGTCAACAAGGTTTAAAATAAACCCTGATTGACTCTTTTAAAAAAAATAAAATTAACGATTTCGAGCAGATTCTACTGTATTATACATAAGCATTGTTATTGTCATGGGACCAACACCACCTGGTACTGGTGTTATTTTTGATGCTTTTTCAAAAGCTGTATTGAACTCAACATCTCCAACCAGTCTATAACCTCTTTTTTTACTGCTGTCTTCCACCCTGTTAACACCAACATCAATTACAACTGCTCCATCTTTTATCATATCTGCAGTAATAAATTCTGCTTTACCAATAGCTGCTATTAATATATCCGCTTTCTTTGTAATTTCTGCCATATTTTTAGTACGGGAATGACAAACTGTAACAGTTGCATTTCCACCTTCAGATTTATCAAGAAGTAAATTAGCAACTGGCTTACCTACTATATTAGATCTTCCGACAACAACAACATTGGCACCTTCTACTTGCACTTTAGAGTGTAAAAGAAGCTTAATAATACCATGAGGTGTACATGGAAGGAATGTATCCTTACCCATTAACATTTTACCTATACTTTCAGGATGAAAACCATCAACATCTTTTGATGGTGATATACTCATTATTACCTTATCTGTATCAATATGTTTTGGAAGAGGAAGCTGTACCAGAATACCATCAATTTTAGGGTTATTATTCATCTCTTCAACAAGAGCAAGTAAATCTTTTTCTGATGTATCTTCAGGTAATTTTATATTTTCTGAATATAACCCCAGATCGTCACAAGCTCTTTCCTTTGCAGTTACATAGGATTTACTAGCAGGATCAGCTCCTACTAAAATTACACCCAACCCTGGGGTAATACCGTCTTTTTTAAGTTTTTCCACATCTTTTTTCAAATCTTCTCTAATTTGACTTGCAATTAATTTTCCATCAATAATTTCAGCTGCCATTATTTTCTCCTGTATAGAATAACTAAAATGTTATTATAATATTTTTATTATTTAATCATTCTTTCTCTATATATAATTGTGTAATTATAGAATATTCATATAAAAAAGAAAAGTGGATAAATCGTTCAAATAATATTCAAACACCATTTTAATTTATCTATAAGTCAAATTTGATTGTAAATTTCTTAATTAGCGTTGATAAATTGATATTAGGGTGATAAAATACATTTCTATAAAGCTTACGAGGTAAATTCTTGAATAAAAAATATTTCTTTATTATTTTATTGATATTACTTGTTTCCTTAGCTTCTTTTGCACAGGAAACTGAGGAAAACTTCCTTGAACCTTACAGTAGAGGAAGTCAGACATTTTCTATCAATTTGGGTCTATTAGTTCCTCTTTTTATTATCTTCCCTAATCAGGATACTGTTTTTGTATCTTTCCAGAACCAATTATCCTTAGGAGGTACGGGATCTCTTGAATGGGCTACTTACCTTGATAACAGATGGTCTATTGGAGTTGGTCTTGCAGGTACTTTTGCTGGAACACCCCAGGAAAATACTCATTCGCTTATTCCTATTACCGCAAACTTAACTTACAATTTTCTTTTTAACTCATTTGAGGTACCACTTATAATGGGTGCAGGTTTTGCTGTAAATCAGGTTGATACTCAGGTTTATTTCGGACTGATTGCAAAAATAGGTGCTGGTTTTTTCTGGAATATGAATGCAGAATGGGCTTTTGGACTTAGAACACAATACTGGCTTGTACCGGAAATCTATTTTGGAGAGCAGGCTGATAAAACTGCCTATGGTAATTTTTTAGACATAGGGCTTTCTGCAAAATTTCACTTTTAACAGGATAAATTATGAAAAAATACATTATATTAATGCTAGTTGCTATAACACTAATTTTGGGATCCTGTAATTCGGATGGAAATGGAATTTTCTTTCAGATAAGCCAGGAAGTAAAACAAATAACATCGGAAATATCTGAACTTCCTGTTCATCAGGTTGTAGAAGTTGATTCCACTGTATATGCCCGGACAGGAAGTAAAGTATGGGTTAAGAGTGCTTCTAAATGGACTGATGTTAGTAAAGGTAATCATATTTATAATATTGTTGAATATAATAGTTCTTTGTATGGAAATATTAATAATGATGATGTCAATCTTAATGGTGGAAAGATAATGTCATATGATGGTTCTAGTTGGTCATTAGTTACAGATTATGCTACAGATATTACTTTATTTGAAGCTGATGATAATTATATTTTGCTTGAAGGAACAACTGATATTCTATCTTCTACAAGTGATCTTTCTAGTTTTGTCTCCAGTACGTTAAGTGGAATGAATATTCTTGATGGTGCATATAATGGAACAATAGGTATTCTTATTTCAAAAAATAAAATTTATGAAAGTGCTTTTGGTGTCGCAATGACAGAGCAAACACTTATTGGGGATGCAACAGGAGAGCTTAGAGGTATTACTATAGATACAACAAATAATTTCTTTTATATAATTAACAGTTCTGGAGATCTCTATAAATCTGATGTGAATGGACAAAATTGGGTATCAGTAAATAGTATTTCTGAACATATATCATATAATGGAGCACTTGGAAATGATATAATTGATCTAACAGAATATTTAATAATTGGAACAGATAATGGTTACTATGAAATGGAGATAGGAACTACAACAATTTCAAAACCCTCAGCAACAACCAGTGTTCTGGACTTTGATACTTCATATCCGGAACTGGCAACAGAGCTTGTCTTCGAAGTGTATCCTTCATCTACAGCCAATGAATTTTACCTTGCAACAAGTAAAGGGTTATGGAAAAGAAATACTGACGGTACATTTACAAAGCAATAATAGTTTCAGAATGTAAAAAAAGGGCAGACTTAAAGTTTGCCCTTTTTTATTCACATTATTTTTATTACTTGGAATAATTCCCATCCGGAATATCAAGAAACCCTCTAAAATTATTAAGTTCCCATGTTGTTTTAACAAATGCCCCATTATGGTTAAGAACAGACTTCCAACCCATAATATTATTGCCATTTATCGTTACACTATCCTTACCACCATTAATAGTAATTGCAGCCTGATCTGTAGAAGATATCCAACTTAAGTTTTTAGATGTTATACTATTTTCAGTAAACTCTATGTTTAAAGGATTAGCAAAGTTGAAAGCTGTAAAAACAGTAGTACCACCTTCTAAATCAATTTTATTGTTTGAAAATATTGAAACACTCGTATTTAAATCAACTCCTCTAACAATATCACTGGATTTAATTGATATATCATTTTTATACAGATTAATTATAGTGTTACTTCCTTTTGTAAAATATGAGAATTCATTTGTTTTATCTAAAACAACAGAAGAATTTAGTAATTCCATACTAGAATTATCTGCAAGAATAAACGATATTCCTGAATCACCCATTAAATATATTTTTAAACTGTCAAGATAAACAATTGAATCTTTAATATCAAAACAAGATAATATTCTGCTGGAACTAACAGAATTTATATTGGATTTTTCCATATTTAATTTACTATTAGTAAGTAAAAAGATATTTGTATTTATTGTACCTAATCCTGTATCCATATTTGTATTAATAATTGAAATATCACTGTTATTCGAATTAAAAATCTCAATTTTTTGAGCAATTGAAGGAATAATATAAGAATCTTCTATAATTAATTTAGTTTTGTCTAAAGAAAAAATATTTAAAGATTTTGAAAGCCCATTCCCTGTTATTGTAGTACCTAATAAATTTATAGTACTATTCTTAGAATCAAATAGTTTTCCATTATCAATTGATCCAAATACTAATTTACTATCATTCAAAGTTAGATCTGAATTAATTACTTTGACAAATTCGGAAGCTTTAATATTTTCCTGAAGAAGATCCATATTATTTAACTGAACCTGACCTCCATTCATATAAATAATTGGTGCATCAAGACTTAAATTTGAAAGTGAAATTTTGCTTAAATTTACATTTCCAGATTTTACTTCAATTAAAGGTTTATTTGCCGGAAATCTTTTTGATACTGCAATAGCGGTCTCTCCCCTTCCCTGATTCCAATTATTTAATGTAAATCCACCTGCTAATGTTATATCATCCTTTATAATTATTGAATTATCAATTAAAAATTCACCCTCAGTTAAATAAATAATTCTGCGTTTTGTTAAATCAGAATATTCCAGTGCTCTTTTTATTGTTTTGAAAGGTTTTAATCTGGATCCGCTATTACTATCATGTCCTTGAACTGAAACATAAATATTTGCTTTGTCAATAATAAACTTTACCTGATTAACAGAACTTCTATTGCCAGCAGAGTCTTCCGAGTACATATCAATTTTTAAAGTTTCAAACATTCCTTCTTCAGTACTAATTTTTACATCTTCAGAGTATTTTTTAAAGTTTTGAGAATAAGAACCATCTATATCAGAACTAATTTTGTAGTAAACAGAATCTTCACATTTAAAATTCACCAGCATATTCTTTTGATAATAACCATTATTCTCAACCCCGAGTACTATGGGTATAACCGGATTAGTTTTATCTATGGTAAATTTATAATTTGTATCATTTTTTTCCAGTTCAGAAACATCTTCATTAAATTCCTTAACATTTAAAGAAACTTGCAATGTTTCACCTTTTGCAGAATCAAAAACAATTGGATCTGATAATTCAGGAGAAAAAACAGTTACATTTTTGGGTTCATTGTTATCGATTGCAACTTCATAACGTACAGTACGGGATTGATTAACTTTCCAGACTACTCTTCCATTATTATATATTTTATTGTTGGATATACCTGTTATAATATTACCTGAGGAGGTCATTCTATTAAGTCGTGTAACTGCAACAGAGCTTTTATTACCCAGTGTATCTATTGAATAATAAAATAGATCTAAATTATCATTATTCCTTAGATCTATATCCACAGGAGACAAATATTCATTAAAATCACCATCCCCCTGTTTTAAAAATATTTTCCTTCCAGTTATAGTGGGAAATGAAATAGTACTTAAAGTGGAATTTATTTTTCCGACTTCTATTACAGGAACCTGATTTGATATTTTATCGAAAACAACTTTATGTAAACAGGAATTGATTGATAAATTACCTGCTTTATCAATAGTTCTGGCACTAATATACACAGCTTTACTATTTCCAGCCTTCAATTCAATAGGAAAATTATATACAGAAGAATTTTTATTTGGAATGTTCGGGTATGTGCCATCATTTGAAATCTCATAAACAATATCATCCATGTCATCTGCTAATAATCGTATAAAAATATTATTATCAGTAGAATATTCTTCTTTAATAATTGGAGATTCAGGATATTTTTTATCTATTGTAAAACTAATTAAATTTCTGCTAATACTTGTATTCCCAGCCGGATCAATTGAAATGGCTGCAAGCTGATAACTCTTTTCTGTATTTTCAGATTGTATCAAAGTATAATTTGAACTAAGTAAGATACCATTCATTTTAAAATTTTCGATATTTAAATCTTTTTCTGTTATTTGTTCTTTAAGTAAGATCCAGGTAGTTTCATCATTTTCATTCACACTTATAATTACATCATCATTATATATTTGTCCATCAACGATTGATGAGATTACAGGTGCCCGTGGAGCTATACGATCAATTTGAAAATTTATTTGTACAGGATCAGTTCTTATTCCATTTTCTTTATAAGCAGCTATCATTTTTACAGAATAGAAACGCGATTCGTTAACCGGACAATCAAAATAAATAAAATCATTAACAATATTCTCATTACTCAGTATTGGATCTGAAGGAGGTGTTGTTCCTGTACTTATTGTATAGTAAACTTTAATGTCATCTGAATAATGGAACCTCATACTTCTAGGCTGATTGTAAATTCCTTTATTCTCAATTCCACTATATTCAGGAAATATAGGAACTCTATTATCTATTTGTATATCATTAAATATTTCATTTTTACTTTTATTTCCCACAGCATCCTGACTGTAGCTTATAATTGAATAATTATTTAAACCCGAACTATCAATATCTATTGTAAATGGCTTTTCATAAAGTTGAAAATCATCATTATTTCCTTTACCATCACTTACCAGTTTATAATATAAAGTATCTGTTCCTCTAATAACTATTTCTCCATTTATATAACTTATTTCAGGACTATCCGGAGGAATTGTATCAGATTTTAACAAATCAATTAAAACTGACTCAGAAATATTTCCAGCACGATCTATTAGTGCAATATTGATAATTGCATTTTGATCCATACCGTGAGGAATATTTAAAGTCATATTAGCTTTACCAGTAAAAGATTCAGAATTGGGAGAGGGAGGAAGAGATCCATCATAAGTAATATTATATATTATTCGATTTTCTAAAACATTATCTATTCTAAACAGAGTTTGTCTCAAGCCTTCAGAGAGTTTTGTTACAATAGGTTTTTCCGGTTTTTTAATATCAAATGTAATTAGTTTTGATGTTACAAGACTAGTTGATTTATCATTAAAATAGGAAATTGCTTTTATAATCATTGATCCGGAAGAAAGACCATTTGGCAGATCCATTTTAAATGGTTTATTATAATAATTTGAATATCGATCTGGTGTTGAGCCATCAATTGTATAATATATTTCTGATCCAGGAGCACTAAGTAATCTTACTTCTGTGGTAGTTACCAGGGGAGATTCAGAGCCTATTGAGATAATTGGAGAAGCTGGTATTTTTTTATCCAAAACATACACATAGCGATATTCGCCTGATTCTGAATTATCGGAAACTCTGATTATTCTATATTTAACAACTCCTGGTACGGGCATTACACTTAAATAGTCAGGAAGAAAAGGATCTAAATTACTAACTTCAACATCATCTATATTATAATGTAGTTCCTTTGAATTAAATTTAAGATTTAATTCTTCTGAATAAACACCGCTATCATTATTGATTACTATATTTTTATTATCAATTATAGAAAAATCAATTTCTTTTCTAAGAATTTCTTTAGATTCAAAAGGAAGTGCTGCAATTTTTAATGTAAAATCACCTATAGATTTTAATAGAACAGGATCAATATATGACGTTCCTCTAATTGCAGGATCTGTATTATTTAAAGTATATCTTATCCACTTATATCCAGTTGTATCCATATATAATAACTGACTATTTAAAAACTTACCTGCTACCGGACTTATAAGATCTATTGTCTGTAAGCTTTTTTGTAAAGGGAGAATAGTGAATCTATTAATAACAACACTACTCTTATTCCCTGCGGAATCTTCTGAATAGCTTTTAATAAAATCTGTATTTAAACCTTTTTCTTGTGTAATTAAAATTTGTTCACCATTCCACAACCTGTATTCGGATTTGTTTTGAGATTGAATTGTATAATAAATTGAATCATTACTATCTTTAAATTTAAAACTTAGTTCACTACTATATATTCCATCATTTATAGTGAGCTTAGGCTCCAGAGGAATATTTTTATCAACTATATAATTGTATGTAATTGTCTCAAGTATCTCAGATTCGTCTATGGCCATGACTACAAGAGTAAATTTTCTTGATTCACCAGACATAGCTGTAAGACTTAATGGGTATAAAAATTTTACTGGTGTTTTATCAAGGCTTTCTTCAAAATAATAGAAAATATCTGATTCAAGAGAATTATTAAAGGAAACTTCTACATTGTTATTATAAATTCCAGATTCTAATGATGGAATAATAATACCGCTTAAACTAAATATGTTAAAAAGTGAAAAGTTACTTATTATAAACAGTATTATCAGAAACTTGTATTTCATAACATCTGTTTTTTTATGATATCAACTAATTCCGGGCTATCTTTGTAATATTCTTTTAATTCATTTTCAGTAAGTCCCACAAGTTCATGGCTCATATAATGTATCCATACATCATCTTCCGGTTTTTCAATAATATGAGTCCTGCATGAATAATCAGGAACCAGAGGTAATTTGTCTTTTTTATATTTTATATCTTTAAAATCATGAACTGCAATTTTTAAATCATGTCTTGGGATACCATGGTTTATTATTACTTCTCCTAAATGATTTATTGTTCTTCCTGAATCATAAATATCATCAACTAACAGAACCTTGTCTCCGTTTCTAAGATATTCAGGATTATAAGTCCATCCATCTATCATTACTGCAGATTGTTCTTTAATATTTGTATATGATCTTGCTACAACAGCTGCATAAAAAACAGGACGATCATTACCCTTAACTATTTTAAAATATTCACTAAATACATTTCCAAGATATGCTCCTCCCCGTAACAAAACATAGATTACATCAGGAACAAACCCATCTGTATGTATTTGGTTTGCTAATTTAAGAGCATTATTTCTAACATTATTGTAAGTAATAAAATCTTTTTTCATCATCATCCTTTCCTTTATAATATTATCGGTTTAATAAAATCGATAACTCCACTCTTTTAATCTAAAGTTGTCAGTATTTCTGTATGATCTTCAAAAACCGCAACAGTATGCTCCCAATGTGCAGATAATTTTTTATCCATTGTTAAAACAGTCCATTCATCATCAAGAACCCTTACATCATCTACACCTAAGTTTATCATGGGTTCAATTGCTAAAACCATCCCTTTTTTTATTCTAGGATTAGCACCTGAACTAACATAGTTCGGGACCTGAGGTGATTCATGAGGACTAAAGCCTACTCCATGACCGCAAAAATCTCTTACAACACCATAATTATATTTTTTAGCATGGTTGTATACAGCTCTTGAAATATCATGAATACGATTACCTTTAGTTGCCTGTTCAATTCCTAAATAAAGAGACTCTTTTGTAACTCTTATTAAATCTTCTGCTTCTTTAGTAATTTTACCAACAGGGAGAGTAACAGCTGCATCACTGAAAAAACCTTTATAGTTAATACCAAGGTCGAGACTAATAATATCACCCTCTTTAAGTTTCCTTTTTGAAGGAATGCCATGAATAACAACTTCATTTAATGAAGTGCATAAAGTTGCAGGATAATCCATGTATCCTAAAAAAGCAGGGATACCACCTCTTTTCTTTATGTAATTACGAGCAAATTTATCTAATTCAAATGTTGTAATTCCTACATCAATTAGTTTTGAAAGTTCAATATGTGTTTCTGCAAGAAATTTACATGATTCTCTAATTCCATCAATTTCATTTACAGATTTTAATTTTATCATAAGGGCTCCAAATATTTTAGTTATCAAAATAAATTATCACTAATTTCTACTTGATTCAAGTTTTTTTAACAAAAGATTAGCTTTTAGATTGTGAGGGTCCATATCTAAAGCAATATTTATCTCTCTATAAGCAGAATTATAGTTTTTCATATTATACATTAACTCTGCTAAAGTTGTTCGTATTATTGATTTTGTTTCAAGATACATGGTATTATCTAACAAATTTTCTGCATTTTGATAATATTGAATAGCATTCTGGTACTGGTTAGTATATTCAAACAAAACACCCATATTATACAGATATTCCCATTTACCTTCTAATACATATGCAGATTGGAGTAAATCTATAGATTTATTATAGTCTTCCTGACTGCAAGCAACTATGGCTTTAAAAAACAAGACCCAACTATAATTATTTTTCTCTATTTGAAGGAAATTATCTAAATTATTAAATTTACCATTTTCAAACATCTTCCATGACAGATATTTGGCTGCATTCATATCTTCCGGATTTAAATTTACAAAATTTCTTACATTATTAATAAAATTTTCAGGATTTTCTGTTCCTTTTAACTCTTTAAGAATAATTTCAATTTCTTTATCATTAGTATTATTTAATAAATAATTCTCTAATAAAGAAATTGAACTCTCCACTCTATTGTTTTCTTCAAGGTATTTTGCAATAATAAATAATAAGTTTTTGTCATTCTTAAATAATGTAATACTTGAATTTATTACGGAAATTACATCCGGAACATCAATATAATAACTTAAAAGTATTAAATTTATATATGGATTAACAGAGTAATTTGGATAAAGATTTAAAAATTGTAAATTTAATTCCAAAGCATGTCTATAGAGATTTTGTTTTAAACTTGTATCAATTCGAAAAAGATTTAATTCTTCTATTGAAAAATTAAAATCATATTTTAACAACAATTTATCAACTTCTTTATATTTGCTATTATAGTATTTTGTAAATAGTAATAATCTTTTAAAATCAGTATTACTGTTATTAAGTGAACTCAAAATATAATCTGCTTTTTCATAATCACCTTGTTCTAAATAAATTAAACCAGCATCGATTAGAAAATATTCATTTAATGTAATTTCAAACAGTTTCTCAAATAATGTTGTACTTTTTTCTTTTAAAACTTTATAAAAAATATTATCATCAGAAATAATGATATCTGAACCAATAGCTGCCTGTAATTGGAAATTATCAGATATAATATTATTTTTATCTTTCAAAAGAATATTATTTGCTTTTTCAGGATTATTTGATAATAGTAAAGATTGAATATAAATTGCAAATATTTGCTCATCTTTTGAATATTTCAAATAAGCTTTTTCTGATAAACTAGATAAATAATTCCAATTTCCAGTACTATATATTCTTTTTAACAAACGTTTATAATCACTGGAACTATTTACAAGATCTTCACCAGATACTAAGAAGTCTACTATTTCTAATGATGAATATTTATTCCAATTAGAATCGATATTTTCAACAAACAGATCAAAATTTTTATCTTTAATTTCTTTAGATTTCAAAACTAAAATAGAAAAAAATAATAGTACTATAATTGCAGTTACAGATATTATAACTATTTTAGTTTTAAGGTTCATACCTCTTTTGATTTTTTGATTCCATCTAATATACCATTGATAAAACGATAGGCCTCATCACTTCCGTAATCTTTTGCAATATCAATTGCTTCGTTTATTGTTACTGTTGATGGTATCTCTTTTTGATAAAGAAGTGAGTAAACACTTAATCTTAAAATAGCTAATTCAACTTTAACAATTCTATCAAAATCCCAATTTTTAAGTTGTTTTTTTATGGAGCTATCAATATTTTGTAAATTTTCTATCGTTCCTACTACTAATAATTTTGCAAAATTAATTGTTTCATTATCAAAATTTTCGAGTTTTGTCTCATCCATCCAATTAAACTTAATTAATTCTTCAGTACTGTTATTATTAAAATCTTTACTAAACAACGTCTGGAATGCCAGAATACGCCCTTTCCTTCTTGAACTCATATTATTCCTGTTAAAAATATATTATTTCTGCTTGTTCCCTTAAATCAGAATTTATTTCCTGTAATGCAAGTGATAAGACTTTTTGCTGATTTTCCTGAAGTATTCCATCTTTTATATAATCTTTTACTAACAAAGGATTATCCGGAGTTATCTGATCATCAAGAGTTAGAAGTTTAGGCTCTATTTTTTCGGTAATTTTTACAACATGATATCCTGAATTTGATTCCAAAACTTCAGATATAGCATTTAAATCTAATTTAAATAACTTATTAAAAAAATCGTCACCAAGTTGTAGTTTTAGATTTCTATTATCTCTGCCAATATATCCGATATCTCCTCCTCTATACTTAATACTTTCTTCTTCAGAATAGGTTAGGACTGCATCATCAAAACTAATAGATCCGTTTTTTAATTCTAAATAAGCTTTTTCCAATTTTTTCTTTGCAAGATCACTTTCTTCAACATTCTTGTTTAACACAGGAATAAAGATCATACTAACACGAACATATTCAGGATTAAAAAAATATTGCAGATTCTCATTATATTTATTTTCTATTTCATTTTTTCCAGGAACTTTAATGTTTTCAAATAAAGATTTCTTGTTTTGAGTAATATAGGTTTGTTGAAGCAGCTGCTCTTTAATTCCAGATAAATACAACTCCCAGGTAGAAGCTGTTTGTCTAATTATCAATTGTTTAAATTGTTCATCTGAAATTTTTTGACCTAATTGTCCTTCGGCACTTTTCTTTTGAGCCTGAATTACTCTATTTATATCAATATCTGAGATACTTAATCCTGATTTTTCAGCAGCTTGCGCAATTAGTATAGAAGATATAATAGATTCTAACATATCCGTTCTGGAAATATTTTGGATTGGCATACCACTATTAAGTAATTGCTTGTTATACTGTTCAATTTTTTGATCTATGTCAAAGGATGATACAAGTTCAGGTCTAATAAGATTTACGGAAGCTAAAGGCTTACTTAATATATCTGCATATACAACTGTACTGATTAATAGAGATAACAATAACATTATTATTTTTTTCATATAATACTCCAGAGATACCTAATAAATCAGGATATATGCAATCGTTTACCAATACTAACCGCTTCATCCCTATTTGAAATAATATCAGATTTTTTTAAATAAAGACCCTCGTGTTCCATAGAATACATAAGTTTACTCAAGTTTTTTTGTGGTCTTAAAGTAGTTTTTGAAGTAAACGCATACGAACGTTTACCTTTTAACAAGCCCGAATTACTAAGAAAAACTGAAGTTTTGGAAGGAATTGTACCCCCCAAAAAATTTATTCCATCCACACCTACAACAATATAATTATATACTGTTAACTTCGAGTTTTGATCCAGGTTGCCATTTATAATGTCAACCTGGTGTCCCTGCATTTGGATTCCCTCAGATAGTGATTTAGAAATATTTTCAAGTTTATTATTTTTTTTACCCGAAAAGAAAACTATTCCTACTCTCATAAAAACCTCTGGTGGATTATTGTGCTGAGCTGGATTCTTCAGAACTAACCGTAGAATTCCACCATTCAGAAGTATTATCTACAACTTCTTCCCGGGCTACTCCCAAAACATCACCTGATGTTATGGTTCTATTAACCCAGGCATTCCCTAAAGAACTTAAAATGAATATTGCTCCAATAATTGATGTAGCTTTTGTTAAAATATTACCAGATCTTGAACCAAAAGCAGCACCACTGCCCCCTCCGAAGATTCCACCCAGTCCATCACCCTGATCATCCTGCATCATAACAATTATGATAAGCAAAATTGCACTGATAACGAATATTACTAAAAGTAATGTTCCTAAAATTGCCATTAATTTTTCTCCACTGACTATATCTATTTATTATATTCCATTATTGGAATAAAAGTTTCTGCTTTAAGTGCAGCTCCACCAACTAATGCTCCATCAATATTAGCTTTACCCATTAATTCTTTTACATTTGAAGGCTTAACAGAACCTCCATATTGAATAATTAATTGATCAGCTGTCTCTTTACTATATAATTCTTCGATTTCTTTTCTTATTACACTATGTATATCATCTGCATCTTCAGGACTAGCTGTTTTACCTGTGCCAATAGCCCAAACAGGTTCATATGCTATAGTTATTGATTCCATTTGTTTTTCGGATATATCTTTTAATCCTTTTAAAACCTGGTCTCTAACAATTTTTTCAGCAGCACCAGCTTCTCTCTCTTCTAAAGTTTCTCCAACACAAAAAATAACTTCCAGACTATGCTTTAAAGCTAAATGTATTTTTGTATTAACTATTTCGTTAGTTTCACCATAGATTGATCGCCTTTCTGAATGTCCTAATATAACAGCCTGGACGCCCAAATCTTTTAGCATAAGTGGAGATATTTCTCCAGTATGAGCTCCAGACTCTGCAGTTGACATATTCTGAGCACCTAAAATAAGCTCAGTCCCTTTAACTGCATTTGAAACAGTTTCTAACAAAGTAAAAGGAGGTGCTACAAGTACTTTATTTTTAAAACTACCATTTTCCAAAAGTTCTTTGACAAGTGAAAGAGCTTCAGATCTTGTATAATTCATTTTCCAGTTTCCGGCCATATATGATCTACGCATTTAATTCTCCTTTGATTGAAAAAACAAGCAACAACAAAGTTACTAACTATATACTATTTTAAAGCAGCTATACCAGGTAGAATTTTACCTTCCAGATATTCAAGTGAGGCTCCACCACCTGTAGAAACATGATCAATTCTATCAGCAAAACCAAACTTATTGACTGCAGCAACAGAATCGCCTCCACCTACAACAGTTGTACCTTTACAGGCAGCAACTAATTCAGCTACTTCTAAAGTCCCCTTTGCAAAATTGGGGAACTCAAATACACCCAGAGGACCATTCCAAACAAGTGATTTAGCACTTGTGATTACTTTTGTATAAGATTTTAAAGTATTAACACCAACATCCATACCAATCAAACCTTCTGGTATATTCTCATTATCAACAACAATAGCTTCTGCATTCTCAGAAAATTCCAATGCTGCTAAGTGATCAACAGGTAAAAGTAAGTTTACACCTTTTTCTTCTGCACTTTTCATTAAACTTTTTGCTGTATCAATGAAATCTTCTTCAATTAAAGAATTTCCAATATTAAAACCTTTAGCTTTTAAAAATGTATACGCCATTCCACCACCAATTATTAAAGTGGTGCAATTTTTCAATAATGATTCAAGAACACTAATTTTTGAAGAAACTTTCGCACCACCTATAATAGCAACAAAGGGTTTTTCTGGATTTGTTACAAGAGGTTCAAAAAAGTTTACTTCTTTCTCTATAAGAAACCCACCTGCAGATGGTAGAAAATGAGAAACACCTTCTGTTGACGCATGCGCCCTATGTGCAGTACCAAAAGCATCATTTATATATATATCACCATTTAAAGACAATTTTTTGGCAAAGTCAGTATCATTTGCTGTTTCTTCTTTATGAAATCTTAAATTTTCTAAAAGAAGAACTTCACCGGCTTTAAGTGATTTAATTTGAGAATCAACACCTGGGCCAATGCAATCATCTGCCATTATAACATCTCGTTTAAGAAGTTCTGACAATCTGTCTTTAACATGAGTAAGGGAATATTCTTTATCCACCTTACCCTTAGGTCTCCCAAGATGGCTCATCACAACAAGTGATGCACCATCCTGTTCAAGTATATAATTTAAAGTTTTCAACGCTGCTTTTATACGTGTATCATCTGTTATAACCCCATCTTTAAGGGGAACGTTAAAATCTACACGAACAAGAGATCTTTTATTTTTCAGATCAAGATCTTTGACAGTTCTAATTTTCATAGTTAAATACCTATTTTGAAATTTTAACTGCTAAATCCACAACTCTATTGGAATATCCCCATTCATTATCATACCATGATAAAACTTTAAAGAAACCTTTTCCTATTTTCATTGTAGATAATGAATCAAAAATTGATGAATGAGGATTTTGTACTATATCAATAGACACAATTGGATCCTCTGTATATTCCAAATAGCCCTTCATAGGTCCGTCAGCTGCTGCTTTTACTGCCGCATTGAGTTCTTCTACGCTTGGATCTTTTTCAAGTCTTACTGTAAGGTCAACTAATGAACCAGTAGGAGTAGGTACTCTCAAAGCCATTCCATTCAGTTTACCATTAAGTTCAGGTATAACAAGACCAACTGCTGCTGCTGCACCTGTTGTTGTTGGTATAATAGAAACTGCACCAGCACGAGCTCTACGAAGATCGCTATGTGGTGAATCATGCAAACTTTGGTCACTTGTATAAGCATGTACAGTAGTCATAAGTCCTTCTACAATTCCAAAGTTATCCTGAAGTACCTTTGCAATAGGAGCAAGACAATTTGTAGTACATGAAGCATTGGATACTGCTACATCAGCTGCATTATAAGAATCATCATTAACACCAAGAACAATAGTTCTATCTACCTGGTCTTTTGCAGGAACTGATAAAATTACTTTTTTTGCACCTGCAGTAATATGATCTTTATATCCACCCTTAGGGCCGGTTGCAGTTCTGAAAATACCAGTAGATTCAACAGCTACATCAACTCCAAGTTCTTTCCATGGTAATTTTTTTGGATCTCGTTCTGCAAAAACCTTGATTTCCTTTCCACCAACTATGATAGAGTTCTCTCGTACTTCTACAGTATGTTTTAGAACTCCATAATTTGAATCATATTTTAAAAGGTGTGCCAGAGTCTTTGGATCTGTAATGTCATTTATTGCAACAATATCTATACCATCTCTTTCGAAAGCCACCTTAAAAACACTTCTACCAATTCTGCCAAAACCATTAATCGCTATTTTCATATTTCCTCCATGCACTATTAAACATTTAAATGTAATATATGCTGAAATTCAGCTAAATGTCAACAAATTAAGGGATGCTGATTATTGAATTGTATATATCTATGGGTACTGACTGTACTATTTCAGAAATATCCGGATTAGAACTTTCCATAGATTCAGTTTTTTTAATAAGTGAATCCCCTGGATTTATAAGATCAAAAAAACTATATTTAGTAAGAATCCCTTCAGAGACAAGATCATCCGTTTTAGTTATTTCTACTTCACCGAGAAGCAAAGCAGGGTCAAAATTTAAACCAATTTTTTCTTTTTTCAAACTAAGATCTTCTGATCTTATTATATAAAAAATATCACCAACAGTTGTTCCTTGGATATTACCTGTATTTAATAAAATTTTATCAAATTTTCTTTCTAAAATATTACCTTTTACAGGAAGGCTTTCACTAATAATACGAGAAATTTTTTGAATAGATGTAATAATTTTTTGATTACCTGTTTTAAATACTGGTATTGTTAAAAGAACAGAGCCTGTTATTGAGTGATAAATTTTTACGGAAACAGAAAAAGATCGTTTTGTATCAAGAAAATCAAATATTAAAAAATAGTCACTACCGGATTCTCTTGAAATTTTGTAAGCATTATTAAAATTAGTGGGATCAGGATTAAAAGTTGCTTCAATATTTTCATAACCATGCAATGAATGTAAAAAATAGCTCCCTAAATGAACTCCTTCATTATATGTATTTAAAGGAACACTGGTTTTGCTGATAAATAATTGTAAATTAAACCTGGGTACATTCTGAATAAATTGATCTATTCCCCAATTGCCCGAAACTGTATCAAGGACAATGCTATTATAAATTTCTACTTTGTCTACCAAATTTATATCATTTGGCCTCTCCAGAGATATTTTTTCAAGCAATGATAGATATTTATTAAAAAATCCATTTGCTTTTACTAATTCTGCATATAAGAGTTGACCATCAATTGAATGAGGATCAAGTTGTAATCCTCTTCGAAACTCACTTCTTGCCTGAACAGAATAATTTTTATTTATTAAATCTATACCATTTTTGAAATGTAGCATTGCATATTTCTTCCGAACAGGATCATCTATAGGTTTGAATTTAATTAAAGTATTTTCGAGAGCTATAAGAGAAAGTTCATTTTGAGATCCATAACTTAAAGAAGTAGCATAGCAAAATATAGATTTATCTATTTTACCTAATTTTGAATACACCTCACCCAAAAGATACCATATTTCTGGATCATCTCTATTAGTTTCAAGAAAAGTTTCAATGAGTTCAATAGCAGTTTCATAATTTTCAAGGGTAATATGTATCAGGCTCAAAAGATAGATGGTATCTTTATTATTAAAATCTAAATTATAAGATCGCTTTGCATAAAGTAAAGATGCATAAAAATTATCTGACTCAAAATAATGTTTACCGGCAATATAATTTACATAAGAATTTTCAGGATAAAGGGCTAAAATTTGATCTACATAGTTACTGGAAATATCGGTTTTATTAATACTGTCAAATAGAATAATTGATGATATAAGAGCTTTACGATTATCGGGAGATTTTAGTAAAGCATTTTTATAAAGTTCTATTGCATTTAAAATGTGCCCCTGTGCTACTTCAAGTTCAGCCATACCCAAAATTGCTTCAATATTATTTTTTTGCAAATCCAATATTTTATTAAAAATCAAACCTGCTTTTAAAAATTCACCTTTACCTGTTAGAATCCTACCCGAAAGTATTCTAGCCTCAATTGAATTTTTATTTAGAAAAACTGCATTATTTATATGAATATAAGCTTCATCATATTCACCAATAAGAAAGTATGCCCGTGATAGTCCAAGGTGCGTATCAAAAAAAGAATTATTTATCTCAATTATATCTTTAAAATATGCAATTGCTTTATATATATCATTCTCTTGTAAAGCAAGCTCAGCGTTCTTCTGCATTTCTATAATTGATAATGATTCTGCACTTACAAAAAATGCTATAAAAAATATAATAATAAGAGATATATTTTTTTTCACTTATCTACCTTTTTAACAATTTTCACTGTTTTAATTTTGTGTCCATCCATATCCTGAATAATAAAATCTATTGTATTAAAAGATATTTTCTCATATTTTATAGGTATTTTACCAAAGAGATCAAAAACAAATCCACCAAGAGTATCAAAATCTTCTTCGGGGATATCCAAATCCAGCTCTTCATTTAAATCCTCAATGTCAACTCTCCCATCACATAAATATGAGTGGTCATCAATTTTAAGAATATCTTCATCTTCATTGTCAAATTCATCCTGAATATCACCTACAATCTCTTCAATTATATCTTCAAGACAAACAATACCTGATACACCCCCATATTCATCAACAGAAATAGCAATATGGACATGACGCCGTTTAAACTCTCTTAAGAGTGTATCCAAACGTTTACTTTCAGGTACAAAATAAGGTTTTCGTAAGATTTGCTCAATATCAATAGCCTGTCGGTCATTTATATATTTTAAAAGGTCTTTTACATATAACATACCTATTACATTATCAATGGTATCTTCATAAACAGGAAACCTTGAATGTCCACAATCAATGATTATTTCAAACATTTCAAAAGGTTCTATATCTTTAGAAAGAAAAACAACATCTATACGGGGAACCATAGTTTCCTTTACAGTTGTATCAGATAATTCAACTATACCTTTAATCATATCCCTTGTGTCATAATCTAATTTATCAAGATTTTTATTATCTTTATCTAAAGGTTTTCCAAACATTTTATTAATGAAATTCTTCTGACTCAAACTAATACTACTCCTGAAAGATCTTTTACAATATTTTCCTGTAATTGAAGCATCTTCTCCTCTTTTGAGTTGGTCATATGATCCATTCCTTTTAAGTGCAGAATACCATGAATGACGACTCTTTTCAATTCTTCATTAAAAGAGACATTAAAAGCATTTGAATGCTCTTTAACAGTTTCTAAAGAAACAACTATGTCCCCGGCATAAATAATATCATCTACAGGGACTAAGTCCTGGGTAAACGACAAAACATCAGTTGCCTCGTTAATTGATCTGAATTTTTTATTTAAATTTTTTATATATTTATTATTACAAAATAGTAAAGATATCTCCCAATTATTTATTTTTAGCTTTTGTAAAACGGTATCACAAAATACAACTATATCATCACTTGTTAACATCTCACCAGAATTAATTATATTAATTTCTACAGTATTCATACAGCTTTTCTTTTAATTTTAGGATATTCAATCCGAGTATGAAAATAACCCGAGAGAATGTTTACAAAACTCTTTTTTATTACTAACATATCGTTCATTGTAAGAGAAGTATTTGACATTTGACCTCGCTCTATTTTCTCCATAATCAATTTCCATATAAATTTTTCCAATTTTGATATTGTTGGTTTTTTCAATACTCTGGATGCTGCTTCTACTGTATCTGCCAACATTACAACTGCCGCTTCTTTTGATTCCGGGGGTATTCCTGTATAAGAATAATCACCAGGCTCTATATTTTTCTTATTACCTTCTTTATTTATGGCTTCTATATAAAAATACCCAATCAAGCCACTTCCATGATGCTGGGAAATAATCTCAATAACTTCAAAAGGAAGTCCCATCTCTTTAGCTTTCTCCACACCAACTTTAACATGTGATTTAATTACAGCAACTGAAAGACTGGGATTAAGCATGTCATGTTTATTAGCTTCTGTTTGATTTTCAATAAAATATTCAGGTTGATCAAGTTTTCCTATGTCATGATAATAAGCACCAACTCTGGCTAACAATGGATTTGCACCAATATCCCTACAAGCAGCATCAGCCAGATTTGCAACAGCCATAGAATGGCCATAGGTTCCAGGAGCCATACTTACCATTTTTCTAAATAATGGTGCATTCATATCAGAAAGTTCCATTAATCTGAAAACTGTTGGTATATTTAGAAAATGTTCAAAAACAGGAATAAGTGTTAGATTTAAAATACTGGAAATAAATGCATTCATAGCTGCATATAAAATGACCATCAAAAGCCAATTGATATCAAAAATTTTAGGGAATCCAAATAGAAGCACAATAATATTTATAATTGCAAGGAAAACTGCGGGTCTTACAAGATCTATTCTTTTTACAACCCCTTTCATTAAAAATGCTGCAGAAGTACCTGTAACAAATGAAAAAATAAAACCAGAAATAGTTGCACCAGGAAATAATAATTGTGAAACTGATAAAATTATTACACTTAAAATACTTTCTTCAAAACCAATCAATATAACAATCATCATACTAAACAGTGCTGTAGGTAGAAAAAGAGACACACTATAGTTCACTGTAAAATTAAACTGAATAATTATTGAAGTATAAATTATAAAAACAAAATAAAAAGCGAGTAATAAATATATATATTGATATTTACGTTTTTTGCCATGGAATAAGGGTTTAAACATAAGAATTGCAAAAGTATATAATAATATAAGAAACAAAAAACCTGCTGATATTTGAATAAAATTTATACTTTTATCTTTTTTATTCATGGTTAGAGCTTTTACCATATCTTTTGGGGTAACAACAAAACCCTGTTTTATAATATAATCTCCTGGTTTTATTTGCTCCATTACCGGTTCTATCTCTTTTCGTATTTCATCATACCTAAGTTGAGTCTGTACTTCATTAAAAAAAACGTTTTCCTTAACAAAAACACTAACAATAAGCTTTACTGCAGATTTTTCGCTATCAGACATTTTTGTTAGTAATAATCTGGAATCTATCCAGTTACCCAAGGTCTGTAATGTTACTAAATTATCTGAATCAACAATAGTAAAATTCCTGCGTCCACGTTCCCAGTGCCATAATTGTATCTTAGATAAATCCTTATAAATTAGCTTATCTGTCTTCTCAATAACACCTTTTAGTAGAACTTCTTCAATTAAGTCAGAGGCTTTTGGGATTACGATATAGGGATCAACATCATCTAAAAGAAAGTTTATTTCTTCATTACTGTACAAATTACTATATTGTGATTTAATTTCAGATTTTAAATTTAAATCTGCAGTATCAGTGTAAAGTAGATATTGTTGTGTAAAAAGAGTAAAATTACTTATTATAGTTTTTGTTTTTTCATTCTCCATTTCAAATATGGGAAAAACTGAAGAAAGTTCGTCATCAATTTTCATTTGACTGGCTTCAGTATCAATATAACTATAGTTATGATCAGCTATAAGATCTCCTGGTGCAACTTTTCCCTCTTCAAAGCCGGATAATCTAAATGGAGTTAAAAATATACTATAATGACCTGATGCCATTATTATTAAAAATGTTAGAATAAACGATATAGTAAGAACAATAACGGCCTGTTTGTCCTGTTTTGATAAGTTTTGCTTAAATATCATCCTATTTAGTCTCTTTCCCCTCATTTTCGTATGCATTCACAATAGCTTTTACCAGTGAGCTTCTTACAATATCCTCTGCATCGAAAAATGAAAAGTGAATATCACCTATATCCTTCAAAATTTCCAAACTATGTACTAATCCGGATTTTTTTCTTGATGGTAAATCAATTTGAGTTATATCTCCTGTAATTATCGCCTTTGACCCTTCTCCAAGGCGGGTAAGGAACATTTTCATTTGCTCTTTAGTTGTATTTTGAGCTTCATCCAAAAGAATATAACTATCCTTAAGACTTCTTCCTCTCATATAAGCAAGAGGAGCTATTTCAATAACTCGATTTTCCTCTAATTTTTTAATAACATTAAATGGTATCAAAGAATCAATTGCGTCATACAAAGGTCTGAGATATGGGCTAATTTTCTGATTCAGATCTCCTGGAAGAAATCCCAGACTTTCACCAGCTTCAACAACTGGTCTTGTTAGAATTAATTTCCGTTTTTTCTTTTCAAGAATTTCTTTTAATGCATGTGCAATTGCCAGATATGTTTTCCCTGTCCCAGCCGGGCCTACAGCAAATATTATATTTTTATTAAACATCCCTTGTATATAATTAGCCTGGTTATGATTACGTGGAAAAACTTTTGGACTCTTTGGTAGTGAAATATGTAAATCTTTTAAATTATTTGTATCTAAATCAACTTTTTTACTTATCGATTTGTATAAGGTAGTAACAAGATTGGGGTCTGGAATATGCCCTATTTTTAAATGATCTATCAATTTTTCTATTAATTTATCAAAAATCTTTTGGACTTCACTATTTGGAGAATTAAGTATTATTTCATTACCTCTTGTAAATACTTCAACTCCAAAATTATTCTGTATTTCCGTTAGATTAATATCATTGGGACCACACATTTCTCTTAATAAATCCTGACTTTCAATAACAATAATATATTTGTTGCTCAAAATTACCCCTTATTATATGATTCTAGCTATCATTTAAATAAAACGTCAAGTCTTTTCAATTTAAAAATAATTCATTCTCAGAATAGTTTATATTTTTTTTAATCTCTGGAACTGGTTTCCATGTTACAAATATACTGAAATTTGATTTCCACTGATACTCAGTAAAATCATTAACAGTTACCAGTATAGGTTCTCCTGAATATTCCAAACTAAGATCCCAATCACTTAAATGGTGGATAGCTGTTATTCCTATATATTCTAAATTAAAATTTGAAGCAAGCCTGTCTTCATTGTTAAAGAAATTGAATGATTTTAATAAATCTGAAAAAATATTTATATCAGGTAGTCCTATTTCAGAAGAATTACCAGGGACATACCTGTATGTTGCTCGATTAACAGATTTTGATTTAAAAGATAACTCCAGAAATTCTGCAATATACAGTGAAAAATTTAGATCAAACGTAAATGATGTATCAGTATATTTTTGAAGATTCATAGCCCATGTAGAATCTATATTCAATGATAATTGTACACGATTTTTCCAAAATGGATCAGGATTGTATTTATAATTAATAGCTGCAGATGCTTTAGAGGGTTGAAATTTACTTTCAGATTCAGGCAGCCAGCCATTGGGAAGCAAAAAATAAGAACCTTTTATATCCTCTAACAAATAATTTAATGTTAAAAACCAGAGCTGTATATCTGTAGAGGACTTAGTAAAAGATGTACTATTTAAATTTATATCAAAATTTTCTCGTAAAATAACATTTGAGTCAAATTTATCAATAAACAATTCACTCCTTGAAAAGCTATTCTCCATATTGTTAAAATCCAATGATAAAGTTTGTTTATAATAGTCTTTATCGAAAAAATTATATTGGATATAACCTATATAGGGCTTAACTAACCAATGGTTTTCAGATTGATCCTCTAGTAAATGAAATTCAGTTTTTAATCCTCCGATAATATTCCATAGATAAAAAATTCCTTCAGGATAAAGTTCAATATTTTGAGGAGGTAATATTATATCTAATTTAATAGTTTGATAATTTATTGAATCATAAATTTTCAAAGCCAAACTTGATTTGTGATTTGTAATACTGTCAGTGTTCCATAAAAAATAGTTATTCTGGAAACTATCAAAATCTGAATCCCAAAATCTGTTATAAAGAGTTGTATTTAAGGTGTATGAAACAATAGATTCTTCCAATAAGTTATTATTTATAAAAGGTTTACTTGATAGTACAATATTATCTGTTAATTTATAATTACTAGCATTTTTATCCTGCAAAATATAGGAATTCCAAACATCAACTTCTACTGTAGAATTGAAGTGTTCTTTATAATTCGTAGAAAATATTGATTTATTACTTAGATTCAACAAAGATTCATAAATATTTAATGAATAGTCTAAAGAAGATGTAGTTTGTGCTGAAAAAATTGAATAATCAGATTTATAGTTAATATCCAGGGAGGTCTCCGGTATATCGGTACTAAAAATAGAATTAACAGAAATTGATGGAACTATAGAATATTTTAATGTATGTGTAAATTGTTTAGGTTCATTCTGTATCTCTAAAATGATATTTCCCAGGAGTTCAGGAGAGTCAATTATGCCTTCATTTTCAGTTTTTTTAGAAACAACAGATTTATCTACCAAAGGATCAATAAGATAAGAAAACAATTCTTTATCAATATCTAAACTTGAATCAGGTATTTGAATATCTTTACTTTGAAAAATAGTACCAGCTATTTTTCCGGACATATCCGGAAGTATCAGGCTTGAAGGATAATAAAAAGATAATTGATCATCAAAAACATAATTATTATCTAAAAGAAGCTGATTTTCAGGATGTTCAATTACTGAGCTTAGCCAGTTAAGTTTTATATTTATTTTATCCAGAGAAAGGTTCTCGATAAATGGTGATAATAGTTGTGTAGAGGGATTTAGAGTTCCTGTCAGGTTCCAACTTAATGATGTCTTCTCATTTTCTTTATCAGTTTTAATGACATCTTCTGTATTAATTAATTCAGTCCATTTCACACCTTCTTCACGATTTAAAAAATGTGATCTAAATTTTGAATCAGAATATATTGGTAAATCCATAGATAATTTACCCCAATCTGTTTCAAGATCTATTCCCAGATCAAAAGCAAAACGAAAGGGTAAAAGTAAACCAAAAAAATTGGATGTTTCATAATCGGAGACATAGGAGCCATTTGCGTCCACCCTAAGGGGCGTATATATATCAAACTCATTATCCATGTATAGATATCTGCTTATTGCTAATCCTGTAAATATATCAATATTTTTAAAAAAATTATCATATTTTAAAGTACCATCCAATCCTAAAAAAAAACCTTTCCTGGTATAATAATCTGCAAGCAGTTTAAGATTTGATCCATTATTATATGGCCATCTGTTTTTATCCAAATCCAAGTCTGTTTCTCTAAGAAAAAATCCTTCTCTATATTTAATTTTTAATTCAGAATCATCATTTTTACTTTTTAGAAATGAAAAGTTATCTTCCTCAGATTCATCTTTTACACCTATAAGATAAGTACTGGTATTTATGAAATATCCTTCAACCTCTTTATAACCAAATGCAGGATTAAATATTAATTCATCTCCTGGAAGAAAAAAGAAAGGAATATACATAACAGGTATCCTTCCAACATATAAAGCAGCATTTTTGATTGCCCATTCTCCAGGTCCTAATATCCATATTTTTTCTGCATCTAATCTATAATAAGGATCTTTATTTTTACTTGATGTAATACTACCATTATTTAATTCAACACGATCACCACTTCCACGATAAATATTTTCTCCGGAAAAAAAGAATTTCACATCTTCTGTCTTTTTCGATTCTTTATTCATAATATCACGATTAGTTTCACTTACACCCTGGAAAAAGATACCTTCCCAGTTTTCAATTTCAAAAACTAAACTTTCACCATAAAAATACTCAACTTTGTCAGCTCGATTTATTTCATATATTATATTTCCGGAAGCACTAATTGTTTTTTCAGATTGATTAAAAACAATTTTATCTGCATTTATTTTATGAGAAGTTTTATTATCAAAATCTATCATTTCCAGAGCAACTTCACCCTCAAGTATTATATAGTTCTGATCTATTGAAATATTTTTTATATAATTAAGCTCTTTAGCTGAATCAATTATTATTGAGCGCCCTTCAGATAAATCTTTTGTTTTTATATCTTCTTCAAGATTATAGTGTGAATAAAGCATAGCTCGTAGATCATCAATACTACCTGTAGATTCGAGCCCCAGATCATCTGCCCAAAGAATAAGATCATAATAATTAGTTGTTTTGATATCTAAAACAAGAGTGTCATCTATAAGATTGTTTTCCTGACAGAATATATTATAAGGTATATATATACTAAAAAAAAATAGAATTAAAACAGCTTGTTTTAACATTTATCTTTTTTTAAATAGAAGCCTGTATATGAATGAGGATTTTCAGCTACTTCCTCGGGTGTTCCGATAGCAATAACTTCACCACCATTTGCCCCACCTTCAGGACCAAGGTCGATAATATGATCTGACTGCCATATAACATCAAGATTATGTTCTATTAGAGCAATAGTATTTCCTTTATCTACCAAAGCATGGAGTACTTCCAATAGTTTTTTTACATCTATAAAGTGGAGTCCGGTAGTAGGCTCATCAAGAATGTAAAAGGTTTTGCCTGTACTTCTTTTCGATAACTCCAGACTAAGTTTAACCCTTTGGGCTTCACCTCCGGAGAGAGTTAAAGCAGATTGTCCAAGTTTCAAATAATCAAGACCTACAGAGTTTAATGTAACAAGTTTATTTTTTATTTTGGGTATTTTTTCAAAAAAAACAGCAGCTTCTTCAATTGTCATTTCCAGAATATCATGAATATTTTTACCTTTATAACGAATATCAAGAGTATCTGTATTAAATCTTTTCCCCTTACATACATCACATGTTATATATACATCCGGTAAAAAATGCATTTCAATTTTTTTTGTTCCAGCACCCTGACAATTTTCACATCGGCCGCCTTTAACATTAAAAGAAAATCGACCGGCTTTATACCCTCGGGCTTTTGATTCAGGTAATGATGCATAGAGATCCCTTATAGGGGTAAACAAACCTACATATGTTGCAGGATTTGATCTGGGAGTCCTTCCAATAGCACTTTGATCTATATTTATAATTTTATCGATAAACTCAATACCCTTAATTGAGTCATAAGCCCCTACTTTGTGCTTTGACCTGTTTAAATTATTCGCTATAAGGGGAAATAGAATATCAGACAACAATGTCGATTTTCCAGAACCGGAAACTCCTGTAATTGCAATAAGTTTATTTAAAGGGAACTCAACTGAAATATTTTTTAAATTATGCTCACGAGCACCAGTAATTAGTATTCTTTCCCCATTACCTTTTCTGCGTTCCTTTCTTTCAGGAATAACTATCTTACCACTTAAATACATTCCTGTAATACTTTTTTTGTTGTTTAATATCTCTTTAAGTGTCCCCTGACCAATAACATGACCACCATGGACACCTGCTCCAGGCCCAAGATCCACAATATAATCTGCTGCACGCAAAGTCATTTCATCATGTTCAACAACAATTAAAGTATTTCCAATATCTCTTAAATGTTTCAAAGTCTCAATTAATCTCTGATTATCTCTTTGATGGAGTCCAATAGTAGGTTCATCCAGTATGTATAGAACACCCATTAAAGATGATCCAATTTGTGTAGCCAGTCTAATTCGCTGAGCTTCCCCACCTGATAATGTAGAAGCTTTTCTATGTAGTGTTAGATAATTCAAACCTACACTTTTTAGGAAATTCAGGCGTTCAACAATTTCTTTCATAATTTGCGCGGAAATAAATTTATCAGTATCATTAAGTTTCAATGAAGTAAAAAAGGATATGGACTCTTCAATATCAAGTTCAGAAACCTCATTAATGTTGAAATTCCCTACTGTAACTGATAAGCTTTCTTTACTTAGCCTTTTACCATTACATAATTCGCACTCTTTTTGGGACATATACCTTTCAAGCCAATCTTTTACACCATCAGAACTTGTTTCAAGATATCTTCGTTTTAAATCGTTAAGAACTCCTATATATTTTGAAGAGTACTCATACCTTCCGGATTTAGCTTTATTTACATATGTAACATCTATAGTTTCATCTGTTCCATGTAGAATCATCCCAATTATATCATCCGACAATTCTTCAAGAGGTGTATCCAGACTAAAACCAAGATGATTAGCAAGAGATTCAAACCAACTTCTGTGCCATGCTGCCTTAGGGTTAATTGTTGCAATTCCACCTTTATTAAAAGATAGGCTTCTATCAGGAATAACAAGATCAGGATCAAATTCCAAAGTATTACCTAACCCGGAACATTTTGGACAAGCTCCATAAGGGTTATTGAAGGAAAATAAACGGGGCTGAAGTTCGGGCATACTAAACCCGCATTCATAACAGGCATTTTTTCTGGAAAAAAAGGTTTCTTTATTTTCATTATCTTTAAACTCTACTACTATTAAAGATCCATCTGTTACTTCCAAAGCAGTTTCAACAGATTCGGATATTCTTTTTCGATTATCCTTTTTAACTTTCACCCTTGAAATAACTATTTCAATATCATGTTTGTTATTTTTTTTGAGTTTTATATCTTCATCTAAATTATAAATATTTCCATCCACTCTAATTCGCGCAAACCCAGACTTTGCAGCGTCTGAAAACACTTGTTGATGTTCACCTTTTTTACCACGTATAACCGGAGCCAAAATCATTATACGACTACCTTCCGGAAAAGCCATAATAGTATCCAGAATTTGATCAATGGATTGTTCCTGTATGGGTTTTCCACATTCAGGGCAATGGGCTTTACCAATTCGTGCCCACAATAACCTGAAATAGTCATATATTTCTGTAACTGTACCCACTGTAGAACGTGGATTTCTGTGGGTTGTTTTTTGTTCAATTGAAATTGCTGGAGAAAGGCCCTCTATATAATCAACATCAGGTTTCTCCAGTCTACCAAGGAACTGCCTTGCATAGGCAGATAAGGACTCAACATAACGTCTTTGGCCTTCTGCAAAAATGGTATCAAAGGCAAGAGAAGATTTACCGGAGCCACTTATACCTGAAATAACTATTAGCTTGTCCCTGGGGAGTTCAATACTAATATTTTTAAGATTGTGCTCCCTGGCACCTTTTATAATAATTTTATCCATATAGTCAGAAAGGTACGATATTTTGATTTTTTCCGCAAGTTTATTTAAATTATTCCTTATAGATAATATATTTTTAGTTTATCCGGGGTTTGAAAGAAATCCCCACTTACCAGATTCAGGACGAATATATATTTTTTCAAGAATATATGATCCACTATCTTCTTTTCCTGAATTTTTTAAAGATTTACCAAGATAATAGAAATATTCATAAAAAGAATTTCTTATAAAAAACTTGTTTAAATTATAATCCTGTTTAACGAGATCAAATATATTTTCTAGAGATTTATCAGTGCTTTCATCTATTAGAAAAACAAAATAAGGATCTATAATTTTAATCTGTTCTACTGAGGTAGTAATAATTGATCCTGTAGCCTGCATTAAATACTCTATAGCAAGATCCCATTCATTAGTTTCATAATAATATTTTCCAAGTAAACTATAGGCTTTTAAAGAGATCTTTCCATTAGGTCTATATAACTCTATAAACTTATCATATCCTCTTTTCTTTAATACATCTAACATAACAGTTTTCAAATTTGATGTAGCAATTCCTTCTTTGGAAATATCAATAATTTTTTTTAAATATAAAGTATAATTATTGTAGTTTCCTTGCTTATAATAAATATTTGCCAATTTATATAAAATTCGATACTGATCTTCTAAAATAACTAATTGCTTTTTATGCTCCAGAGCAAGCTCCAGATGTTTAATTGCTAAATCATATTCATTTTCTTTATCTAATATAAGTCCAATCCACATTTCAGATTCAGGGTTTCCTGGATATGACTCCAGAATTTTTCGAAAACTGAAAATAGCTTCACCACTTTCCCCAGATTCTACCTTTTGTATTGCATCATCTATTTTTAACCAAAGAGGTTTTTCGTCTGATAATTCACTTGTTTGAGCTAAAAGATTAAAACTTATAACAATATATAAGATTGATAGAATAAAATAACTAATTTTCAAATTTTCTCCAGCTCCTTTGTAAACATTGCAGCAGCCTGTGAAGAATCACCTTTCCCAACTATTTCACCCTTTTTGAAAATTACGATATTGTCTCCTGAACCTGTAATTCCAAGATCAGCATGCCTGGCTTCTCCAGGACCATTTACAATACACCCCATAACTGCAATTGAAACATTTTTTTTAATTTTTTGCAAATCCGCTTCTATAGACAAAAGAAATTCGTGAGTATTAAATGAAGCCCTACCACACCGCGGGCAGGAAACTATATTTACACCCTGGGATTCTTTCCCCGATGACTTCAATATTTCTCTTGCTGCAAATACTTCATTTTGCATTGTGTCAGATAAGGAAACTCGAATAGTATCACCAATTCCAGCTATAATTAGTTTATTTAAAGCAATTGAACTTTTTACAATTCCAGGGATTAGGGGACCTGCTTCAGTGACGCCCAAATGAAGAGGATAAGAATATTTTTTTGAAAATATCTGATTGGCCATAACTGTACTATCTATATCGGATGATTTTAATGAAAAAACTACATCTTTAAAATTCAATTTTTCAAAAATATTTAATTCCATCTCGGCAGCTTCAACCATAGCCTCTGGAAGATCAGTACGATTTCTTAGAGAAGAGGGTAAAGAACCACCATTAACACCTACCCTAATAGGAGTAGCCATATCTATTGCTGCTCTTATAACTTCTTCAACCTTCCAAGATGAACCAATATTTCCCGGGTTGATTCTTATTTTATGGACCCCCCCTTCAATACATTTTAAAGCAATTTTATAATCGAAATGGATATCGGCTACTAAAGGAATTAAACTTTTTTTTGAAATATCAGAAAGAATTACAGCATCATCCATATCGGGAACTGCAAAACGTACAATATCCGCTCCAATTTCATTTAACTCTTTAAGTTCAAGTAGAATTGGTTGAATATCTTTTGTTAATGGTGACTTCCACATTGTTTGAATAGCGATAGGAAAACCGCTACCTATTATCTGGTTGCCTATTTTAATAGATTTTGTTTTCATTTAAATTATATAATGAAGACGCAAAAAATATTCACGCCTTCATTATAACAATACGCCCTTAAGCCATTGCTCCCATTAAAAATACCATAACAAACAGAGCTACAGTTTCAACAAGACCAAGTACCATTATATAGTTACCGAAACCTTTACCTGTTTCAGCAAGTGCATCAGAAGCAGCAGCTCCTGCCTTTCCCTGCATGTAAGCAGAAGCACCCATAGCAGCACCACCAAATATACCAGCACCAAGTACAAGCCAATCGGGTGAAGTTGAAGCCAAAAGTGTGTTCATTAGTATGTACCCGTAAATAGTCTGAGTCAGGGGAGCTCCAACAAACGTAATTAGTGTAAAGGGAGCAGGTCTATTCTGTGCATAACACTTTTTCCATGCACCAATAGCTGACATACCAGCAGCACCTGCACCTAAAGCAGATCCAAAAGCCGCAAGAGCAATTGCTGCTCCAATTCCAAATAATCCAAAACTCATAACGTATCTCCTTGTTAATGTAATTACTTATCTTTTTTATTTTTAAAGGGAATATAATTTTCCCCTGTCCATTCCATACCCAAATGTCCGGAAAACTCCAGAACATTCAATCTTACCCCATGTACTACAACTGATAACGCAGCCATTGCTAAATTCAATGCATGGCCAAAACCTAATATTAAAATGCTTCCTATAATACCGACAACACCTGTACCCATTCCTGCAGCCATTGAGTTAAAACTACTTGCAACCGCAACAGTAGCTAAACCTACAGCAAAAAGGCGGATGTAAGATATTACATCAGAAAAAGCAGAAATTGAATCAAGAAAAGTAGGCATTAAACCAGCGACACCTTTTAATAATCCCTTAAAAAAGTTACCTTCCTGTTCACTAAAAACAATAACAGCTATTAAACCTGCTAAAATCATATAAACTGCAACACTTGGCATAGGAAAATCTTCTGCACTTAATACAAAGTTTAGTACAAGAAAATATAAACCAAGAACCATCGAGAGCCAACCCAATTGAGAAAAAGCCTTTATAACAGGTTTCTTTTTTAACATGGAAATAAAATTCCATATATGGGCAATACTAAGATGCACCGTTCCAATTATAAAAGTTAAATGTTTAATATACCGGGCATTAGGTTCAACACTAAAAGAAGCAATTTTATCAATTATAAGCATATTTAAAAAAGGAATTTTTGATATACCCACTGATCCAAACCATGTGCCGGTTATTGCACCCCAGATGATGGTAAGAACACTCATCTCTGCTAACAGAAAAACTGCATCAGGAACTGATCCTGTCTTCTTCTTTATTTTAGAGCCAACATAAATTGATATACCAAGAAAGATAGCTCCGTAACCACCATCCCCAATAATCATAGCAAAAAATATGCTAAAAAATATTAAAAAGAAAAAACTAATATCTTTTTCTCTGTATCCTGGAATTGTTCCAAGAAAATCAAAAACAGGCTGTATAATTCTAACAACCTTTGAATTTTTAATAAGTGTAGGGACATGATCATTTTCTTCAGGTTCCTGAAGCATAACGGCCCAGGAATTCCTGGCTGCTTCCTCCTTTATAAGATCACCCTTACCAGCAGGAATAAAACCTTGAAGATAAGTTAATGATCCGTCAACGGAAAGACCTGAATAAATATTTTCAAATTCAATCTCATCATCATAAGATGCAATTAATTTCTCTAAAGAAGGCTTTGCATCTGCTAAAATTAAAAGTTCATTACTAATTTTATCTTTTGTTATTTTCTTTGTTGATAATAAAGTATTCAGCTCATCGAGTCCAACACTGGGAAGTTGCACCTCTTCAAACTGTTCCAGTTCATCAAATGAATCACTTATTACAGCATAATAACCTACTGATTTTACAGTTGCTATTTCAAACTTTGTAATATCTTCAGGAAGTTTCTTTATATCAGCTTTCTTAAATTCAAATAATTTAATATTAACACCATTCTCATTTAATAGAGTAATATCTGCAGGATTAAAATCTCCCCATATTGTTATTCTTTCAATTTCTTTCTGCGTATTTACAATACCATCATTAATATTTTTTAAATCTTCATTTAAACTGGTAATTCTTTTACTAATTTCCAGAGTTTCTTCTCTTCCATAAGAGACAGCTTTGGTTCCGTTCTTTTTAATATCTGGAAGATCAGACAGACTTTTTGAAACCAAATCACGTTGATTTTGCAGGTTAGATAACTTTTCTCCTGATCCTTTTATATCTTCCAAATGAATAACACCCAAATCTTTTAGTTTAATAAGAGCATCATTTTTTTCCGAATTAAGGAGCAGTAAAAAGATTTTTTTCATTGGTACAATCATTTTTACGACACCTTCACAATTTTATTCTTAGCCATCTTTCCACGGACAACTGCTGCTGTCTGCTGATCACCAAGGTAAATTTGTATTTTTCTGATATTTTCTTTTGTATCAGGTATTTTCACCTTCTCAAAAAGATTAACCCTTTGAGTTGTTACTCGTAATTCATTACCAAGTAGTTCTATTTGTTCTTTTAAAACCTCTATTTCAGCATCAAAAGCAGCCATATCCTTTATTGCACTAAGACCCTTATCAACCCAAAGAGGTAAATTAAAGAGATCGTACATGACAGTTTTAAAGGTTAATTCTCTGAAAACAGGAATATCAACACCAGCAATATTCCCAATATCTTTATCTATTGTTTTAATTTTTATAAGAGCTGATAAATCCAGTTTCTCACCAGAAACAGCAATCCAAATCTGAAGGGAACTATAAAGTTCATCTCTCTGGTTTTCGACCTCTTTAATTTTAACTTCGACCTGACGAATTACCATCTGGAGCTGCTGCTTCTTGAGGATCAATGTCGGCAGATAACGCTGAAAACGTTTCAACGAATCTTTTTGAGATTTAAGCTCATTTTTGGTAAGCTTTATACTAGCCATATACTATCTACTTTCCTTTTCTGAAGGCCAAAATTTATTTAACAAATCAGATCTTAATCCAGTTTCTTCTGAGGTGAATGAATCTGAAAGAATTCTCCAACCATTATCCAGAGCTTCTTCAAGAGGAATATTTACTGAAAGATCCATCATTTCACTCTCAAAAAGAGCACCATATTTAAGAAGTTTTTCATCCCAGTCTGACATTCTAAAACCCATAGATTTCTTTTCCTGGGATTCTTTATATGCTGCATATAGTTTGATCATACCATCCATAACTGGTCTGTGATCTTCCCTGGTATCCCCGTTAACCATCTGTTTCAATCTGGAAAGAGAACCAAAAGGCTCAATTCGACCATTACGTAAGTAGTACTGTCCCTCTGTAATATAACCTGTATTATCCGGGACAGGATGGGTTACATCATCTCCAGGCATAGTTGTTACTGCCAGGATTGTAATAGAACCTGCACCCTCAAAATCTACAGCTTTTTCATATCTGGAAGCGAGCTGACTGTATAAATCTCCAGGATACCCACGATTTGAAGGAACCTGTTCCATTGTAATTGCTATTTCTTTCATAGCATCTGCAAAGTTTGTCATATCAGTTAGGAGAACAAGAACCTTCTTTCCTTCCAATGCAAATTTTTCTGCAACTGCAAGACTCATGTCCGGTACAAGCAGACATTCAACAATTGGATCCGCTGCTGTATGAACAAAGAAAATGGTTCTACTCATAGCACCACCCTCTTCAAGAGTCTCCTTGAAAGAGAGGTAATCATCATATTTAAGTCCCATACCACCAAGAATAATCATATCAACTTCTGCCTGCATGGCAATTCGTGATAATAGTTCATTATATGGTTCACCGGATACTGAGAAAATTGGTAATTTTTGTGATTCAACAAGTGAATTAAAAATATCAATCATAGGTATACCTGTTCGAATCATATTTCTGGGAATAATTCGTTTAGCAGGATTAACAGATGGCCCACCAATATCTATCATATTCTCTGTAAGTTCAGGACCATTATCTCTGGGTTTACCACTTCCTGTAAAAATTCTTCCAAGAAGATTTTCTGAAAAAGAGACCTGCATAGGATGACCTAAAAATCTTACTTCATCACCTGTAGATACCCCCCGACCCCCTGAAAATACCTGAAGAGAAACACTATTGCCATTCATTCTAATAACATTTGCCAGGGATTCTCCGTGAGAGGATGTAACAACAGCTAAATCATTGTATTTTACACCTTCCGCAGATACAGATATTACATTTCCAGATATAGATTCAATTTTACTGTAAACTTTCCGCATTTCGTTATACCGCCTTTTAAACCTTCTGAAAGATAATTGCATCTTCCAGATCGCCGCTCTTTTTATCTTTAATCATATTAAGTAACTCTGATTCGAGCTTCTTAAAATCTTCACTTTGCCATTCGGCTCCATTATAATCTAAAAATATCTGACGTAATTTATTAAAATAATTTCTAGAATCAGCTTTATTATTTAAGTTAAACTTTCCACCGAGTATTGAAAGCAGAATATCAAAAATATAGTTTTGTCGTTCTACACTTACTGCAGCATCAATGGGATCAAAAGAGTTTTGCTGAAGGTAAACAAAATCTAAAAAGTCCGATTTGAGATAAATTAGATAATCTTCTATACTGGTACCTTCTTCACCTACAACCTTCATCATCTGTCCCACTTCATTTCCTCTAAAAAGTACACCTCTTGCATATTCAACTTTCTCTACAGGAACAACACTTGGATACTTTGACCAACTTTCAAGAGGGTGAATTGCAGGATATTTACGTGCATCAGATCTCTCCCTGGATAATCCATGGAAAGCACCAACTACCTTCAAAGTAGCCTGAGTTACAGGTTCTTCAAAGTTTCCACCGGCAGGACTAACTGTTCCCCCAATGGTTACAGATCCAGTCTCTCCGGATCTCAATCTTACAAGACCAGCTCTTTCATAAAAACTGGCTATTGTTGACTCAAGGTATGCAGGAAATGCTTCTTCACCAGGTATTTCTTCAAGACGACCGGACATTTCACGCATAGCCTGAGCCCATCGGGATGTTGAATCTGCAAGGAGAAGAACATTAAGTCCCATTTGTCTGTAATATTCTGCAAGAGTTACTGCGGTATAAACTGAAGCTTCTCTGGCTGCTACAGGCATAGAACTTGTGTTACAAATAATAATTGTTCTTTCCATGAGGGATTTACCTGTTTGAGGATCTATCAGTTCAGGAAACTCTTTTAAGGTTTCTACAACCTCACCGGCACGCTCACCACATGCGGCAATAATTACTATATCAACTTCAGCATTTTTACTTGTTACCTGCTGTAAAACTGTTTTACCTGCACCAAAAGGGCCAGGAATACAGTAAGTTCCTCCCAGGGCAACAGGAAGAAAGGTATCTACAATTCTGGTTTTTGTAACCATAGGAGCACCAGGTTTAAGTCTCTCAGCATAAGAAGTAATTGCTCTTTTTACTGGCCAGGTAAACATCATACTTACTGAATGTCTATTACCTTTCTCATCTTCTAATACAGCAATTTCGGTATCTACAGTATATTTACCAGAAGATTTAATTTCTTTAATTGTATAACTATCTTTATATGAAAAAGGAACCATAACCCTGTGTTTAAACTGTCCTTCCGGAACAGTACCAAGAGTATCACCATTAGTTACAGTATCTCCTGCTTTTAAAACTGGTGTAAAATCCCATTCAATGTTTCTTGGAAGTGCATTAAGATAAATACCTCTCTGCAGGAAGAACCCACATTGTTCTGCCAGTTCAGGTAAAGGATTTTGTAAACCATCATAAATCTGTGTTAGTAGTCCAGGGCCAAGTTCAACAGTAAGCAGTTCACCCGAGAACTCAACAGAATTACCTATTGAAACTCCTGAAGTTGCTTCGAATACCTGCAGTTCAAGACGTTTACCAGTTATCCTGATAACTTCAGCCTTTAATCTCTGTTCATTAAGCAGGATATATCCTACCTCGTTAAGAGATACCTGACTATCTGTTTCAACAGAAACCATATTTCCATTAATTCCGACAATCTTCCCTAAATTTTTCGTCATTTGAGTTCTCCGCTTATATAGACAATAAGTGAATTTTAAGCTTCACGTACTGCCTCTTTAATATTTTCATAAATTTCCTGGAAATTTTTATTTCCTTTTTCTTTTGTAAACATTCTTTTACGTTCAAGTATCTGCAATCGTAAAGAATAGACTATCAATTTTTCAAGATCAAAAAAATGGCCAACTTCCAATTCATCCAAAAATTGCCATCGTGCCATATCAAGTGATTCTTCTGCCTTTAATGGCGAATCTAATTTATAGGCGGTTCCTGCTATTCCAGGAGCAACAGAATTACTTTCCACTTCAAAAGTATATGAAGAAGATTCAACACCTAAGGAAACACCCCTTAATTTTGCAATCTCATTTCTTAATGTACCTTCCCAGGAAACCCATTTATCGATAATGGGAATACCTGAACTAATCTCTTTTAAATTTGTAAGAGAAATTGAATTAAGAACAGCAAAATCCTTATCTAACAGTGCACTTCTACAAATATTGTTAAACTCGTCAAAGCTTATCCCTGGATCATTCTCGAAATCCAGAAAAGGCAAGGATGAAACTGCATAATAATACTGATCCAAAACTAAGCCTCCCGGGCTGATGCTTCCTGAAGGAGTGATGCAATTTTAGGATTAAGCAGTTCAGACAACAGCCCTGAAATACCTTCACCGGTAAAATCGAAATAGGCAGAACCATCTTTACTGGAAATACGAAATCCGGAATCAATTCCTGCTAAAGGTTTTATTTCTAAATTTCCTTTTATTTCTTTAGAAATCTTTGTTTTCAACCCGGATTCAAGCTTTTTTAATTCTGCTTCGGGTAGAAGAACAGACATATCTTCAAGATCATCTTTCCAGTTTTTTACAACTGTCATAATTACTGACTCTAAGAAACTACCTTTTAAAACCTCATCCACTTCATTCTTCAAAAGTCTTTTAAAGATATCCTCCAGTTTCTTATTTGTAGAAATAATAAGATCCCTGCTTGACTGCTTTAATGCTTCATTTCCTGTTGCTTCAAATCTGGCTGAATCAGCACTGGCCTTATCTCTTACAGTCCGGGCCTGAGATTCTGCACGATTAATTATTGTTTCCGCCTTCTGCTCTGCTTGTCTAATAATTTCTGCAGCCTGTTCTTCTGCTGTTTTAACGCCTTCAGATTTGATTTTTTCAATCAATTCCTTTAATTGTACATCCATACTTTCCTCTCAAAGCTTATAATCGAATATTATGCTAATATTATATAATTAACATTGTTTAATCAACTGAACTTTTTATATTGATTAGATAAATAATTTTTTAGCAAACTTCATCCATATATCTAAGAACTTTTTTAACCCTACCTTCCATATAAGTATGTACAGCTCCGGGAATACCCTCAAAACTATAGATCAAATCTATTACGGCAATACTTGCTTTTTCTAAAGACGGATAGTCAATTTCTGAAAGCTCCATAATTTTAGTATGAATAAGAAGCATGTCTGTAAGCTCCCTTTTTAAAAGAGAGCTATTTTCCAACATTATATGTTCTGTAATTTCATGATCCTTATATCTTTCTGATATAGATCCAACAAGAGCATCTATACCTTCTTCAAGGTCAGAAAACTCTATGGAAAGAATTTTAAAAAATTTCTTTACTATCATACTCTAACTTTAATGGTATTATACTAAATCTGCAAGTAAAATATATAAAAAATAATATTATTAATTTATATCTGTAAATTCCAACCCAAGTTCTCCAAATATTTTAAAAACATTGCCATCTTTTTCAACAGATATATCTCTTTCAGGATAATATTCAATTAACAGGCGTTTTAATTCTGCAATAACTTCTTTATCAATTTGAAGTTTTACATTTTCCGGGATTTTTGAGAGTGTAACCATTGAAACATCTACAACCCATCCTCTTCCAAAACGTGATCCAAAGCCGGCAGAAAATGCTGCTCCAATATTAAACAAACCATCACTGGATTTATTTGATGTATGCCCTCTTCCAGGTCTTGCAGGATGTAGTGGATACAAATAACCATATTTGTCTTCAAGATGATCATCAATTATATCAAAAATCTTTCTAAGTGTATGTTCCCATTCTAATATATGAGGGTTATTCATAGCTTACTATCCATTCATCAGGTTCAGTTAATTTTAAAGTTTCCAGTATTTTTATACTGTAGCTGGCTTCCAGAGGATTTTCAGATAAAAGACCTTTATTCGACTCCTTTACAATACCAGGCATTAAAACAACAATTTCTGCATTTTTATCAGTATATAATTGTGATATTAAATTTAATGTTTCTGTGCTGCCGATCTCCGGAAAGGGGTTGAAAATTGCCAGCTTAAATACACCTTTTTCTGTTAGATCAATAGTAATCAGCTCATTTTCTGAATATGTATTAAAAAAGAATTGAATATCATTAGTATTCGCAAATCTCATTTCCGAAGAAATTTGAGTATACATAATTGTATCCTTAGTGGAAAAAGAGATTAAGTCAAGACCGGGAATTCCATCAATTCTTTTTTTAAACTCAGTTTCATTTAAAGGGAAATAATTATATCCGGAAAGCTCTTTCCCTGGAGTAATTAAAGAGACTTCTTTCATAATTCTATAAGTAAGGTTCCATACACCACTAAGATCCTCTTTGATCTCTATTTTTGTTTCTATTTCAAGACAGGAGAGAAAAAAAGAGGTAATAATTAGAATAATTATTGCTTTTAAATATTTTTTATTTTTTATCATTCTTTTAATATTACTATGGTTTTACCAAATCCTCCATCCTCGGGATGGGCAAAATAGAACTCTTTTACACTATTTTCTGTTCTAAGATATTTTTGAACCCCTGTGCTAAGTACCCCTTCACCCTTTCCGTGTATAATATTGAAGGTGTCAAGCCCTGACATCAATGCATTATCAATCTGTTTTTCAATAATTATTAAAGCCGCTTCAAGTCTAAAACCTCTAAGATCAAGATTAAATCTGGCGGGATTAGAAGCTTTTACTGTACTGGTATCAACGCCATACATTTTTTCCTGTACAGGTTCTGCTCCCGGATAAATTTCATTAATATTTACCGACATTTTCAAAGCTCCTGTATTTATAATCCAATCCCGTTTTTTCCCTTTTCGTACAACCACACCAGGCCTTCTGTATTCGCCTATAAGAACATTCATACCTGGTTCAAGCTCTTCCCCTTTTAAGTTATCAGGACTGTTTAAAATAAACTCTTCCAAAGATTTTTTCTCTAAATCTATTTGTTTATCAATATCTGATAAAAAGTTTTTAACTTTTTTTGTTTTATGCTGATTTATTTCTCCCTCTTTCAACTCTCTGACCAAATTTTCAAGAGTTTTTCGTGCTTCCCTTAAAAATCTACTGGATTCGGCATTCTTTTTTTTCTTTAATTCATTTTCTGCCTGCCTAAAAGAAAGAAATTTAAGATCATTTTCTCTTATTTGATTTTTTAGAATTTTTTCTCTTTGAGTAATGGCATCTTCTCTCCTACCTGCTGATTGATGTTTTTTTTCCAGCTCACTTATCATACGTCCAACTTCTGTCTGCTTGTCCTTCAAGTAGATTTGAACTTTATCAATAACCTTTTCGGGAATACCACTGTATCGGGCAATTTCAACAGCATGACTGTCTCCAGGCATGCCAAGAACAACACGATATGTAGAACTATGGGTTCCCTCGTCGAATTCCATTGAGGCATTCATTACACCTTCTCTGGTATAACCGTAATTTTTCAAAAGTCCATGATGAGATGTTGTAAGAACAATAGCCCCCTTGGATATAAGAGAATCCAATACCGCCATTGCAATTGCGGCTCCTTCACCAGGATCGGTACCAGAACCTAGTTCATCCAATAATACCAGGCTTTTGCTGCTGGATTCCTCCAAAATAGAGGCAATATTTTTCATATGACCGGAAAAAGTTGATAAAGATTCCTCTATAGACTGATCATCTCCAATATCAGCAAATATCCCATCAAAGACAGGAAGGCTGCTTCCCTCTTCTGCAGGAATTTGTATTCCAAATTGATTCATCATAGCCAATAATCCAACTGTTTTTATTGAAACAGTTTTACCACCAGCATTTGGTCCTGTAATAATAAGTGCGTGCAGGCCTTCTTCCATTGTAATAGTAATTGGAACTGCTTCATTTCCAAGAAGAATATGTCTTGCTTTTTTTAGATCAATTTTTAAATTTGAAATTTCCGGTCTAAAACAATTATACTGTATAGAAAATTTTGCCCTTGCTATTAAAGTATCAATAAAAGAAAAAGAAGATATGAGTATTTTTAGATTCTCAATTTCAATTCTTACTTTTTCTGTAAGTTCTCTGAATATTCTATTTGCAATTATACTTATTTCATGTTCCTGGACTGCAATTTTATTATTAAGATCAAGAATATCAAAGGGTTCAACATAAAGAATATTACCCCTGGCTGAAATATCATGAATAATTCCTTTTACTCTACCCTTAAAATTAGATTTTAAAGGAAGAACAATTCGTCCCCCTTTTTGAGTAGGAACATCTGTCTGATACAAATTTCTATTCTCTGTAATATACGAAGATGACAGAACAGATATTTTATTGTTCAACTCTCCTAAACCCTTTCTTAAATTTTTCAGTTCAGGATGATCATCTCTTATTTGCCCTGTAGAATTAATAACTGATACTATTTCAGTTACCAAAAAATCCAATTGAGGAATTTTTCCGGCAACTTCACAAATACTGTTTAAATCTGTTATTTTTGTATTTGTAATATAAGATTTAACCTTTAAAGAAGAATCGATGAACTGAGAAATATGAAAAAGATCAATTCCATCAAGAGAAGTTCCCTCTTTAATAAAAACTGAAAGGAGAAACTCTATTTCAGGAAAATTTACAGCAGGAAAAACTTCATCTGATTCCAAAAGCGTTCTAAGCTGAGAAATAAGGTTATGAAACAGAGATAAAGAGTCCTTTTTATAAAATAATTGCTGCAACTTAAGTTGTCTTCTTCCCTCTTCCGATATACAGTGTTCCAGAAGTAAATTTAATATTTTATCAAATTCCAGAAGAACTGAACTTTTATTATTCATTCTATACAGCTCCGCTTTGTTCCAGACTGGCTAAAATTCTAAGATAACTTTCATATCTGTCCGGATGAATAAGCCCATCTTCTACAGCTTTAATAACTCCACAGTCAGGCTCATTTTTATGCTGGCATGGCTGAAACCTGCAAGTTTCTCTAAATTCAGAAAAATCATTAAAATGAAAGCCCAGGTCATCGGGATTAATACCGAATATCTCTATCTCTCGAATACCTGGAGTATCAATAAACCCACCGTCATCTTCAAAAATCAATTTTGAATAATTGGTAGTATGCCTTCCCCTGTCATGCTTTATTGACACAGCCCCTGTTTTTAACTCATGCCCAGGATAAAGAACATTTAGAAGAGTTGATTTTCCTACTCCGGACTGGCCTACAAAGGCAGATATCTTTCCTGAAATTATTTTTTTTAGAGTATCCATATTCTCACCTGTTTCTGCTGAACAGACAATATAGTTATACCCCATACGTTTATAATCTTCCATTCTAACCATTGTAGTATTATCTATACCAATATCGGATTTGTTTAAAACGACTAAAACATCAATACCGGACTCTGCCATTACAAGAACACGATCAATAAAACGGGGACGAAATGGCGGATTACCTGCAGAAGCAACACAAATTAAATAATCAATATTTGCAGCTATAGTTTGAGGTGCATTTCTTTTATTGTTCCATCTGGAAAATTCATTTTTCCGTTTTAATCGTTCAACTATCATTCCCTTATTATCACTAATTTCATCTACAGCAAATTTCACTTTATCACCGGCTGCCAAAGGGTTATATACATTTTCCAATCCTCTAAGAACTTTACCTTTAATTTCACAAAGATATAAATTGTTCTCTGAATGAACTGTAAAAATATTATTTATCCCGGTAAGAATTAGACCTTCCATTAGACTCACAATTTACCACCCCAGGTTAATCTAAATTCTTTTGAAAAATTTTGATATTTAGATATAACAAATTGATTTCCTGTTATATAAAAAAGACCAGTTTTATTACTTTCAGATATATCTATTAAACTACTGTCTAATTTAACAGTTTCCTTATTAATTATTCTTGTTATTTGCTGACAAACACCTTCTACAGAATCAATTATATCAACATTTTTGGATATACTTTTTTTAAAATAATCTTTTAGATAAACAAAATGAGTACATCCTAAAACTAATGCATCAATTTTCAAATTTTCAAAATATTTAGAAGCCTGAAAAACAACTTCCATTTTTTCTTTTTCAGTGGAGGTTAAAAACTTATTTTCAACAAAGTCAACCAGATCAATACCAGCAAATTTTTCTACCTTGCAAGATGATGCAAACTGATTTATAAGATCATCAGTATAAGGATCTGTTACTGTTTTTGTTGTGGCAAGCAAGCCAATAGTTCCATTTACAACATACTCTCCGGCAGGTTTAATGGCAGGAACAACTCCTACAAAGGGAATACCAAACTTCTCTCTTAAAGTAGAAAGTGCAACAACAGAAGCAGTATTACATGCAATAACTACTAATTTAGGATCGATTTTTTTAATAATTTTTTCAATAAGATCAATTATCAGTTTTTTTAATTCCTTAGTGCTTTTTTCACCATATGGAAAATTTTTATTATCTGCTACATAAACAAAGTTTTCGTTCGGCATATTTTCTCTTGCCATTTTAAGGTAAGGAAGACCCCCTACTCCGGAATCTATAAATACAATGGGGTTGTCTGACATAGGGAGAGTTTATCTGCTAATAAGATTATCTGCAATAGAATTAAGAAAGTCATGGTTAAGTAATGAATAATGGAGACTATGGATATTAATTATAACTTTTAAAATTAAAAGACTATCTGTATAGTTTTTATCATCGTGATTATAAAGAATAGGTATTTTAGCGATCAGAGGGGAAAGAGGGGCTTCACCACCTCTTTAGGAAATATGGCACCCCTTCGGGGCTGGGATCAATAAGATTTCTAATTTTCCTATAACACCTTGACAGATACTGTATAAATGATAATCTGTTCTAATGTATTCACACTTAAAATGCTCAGAAGAGAGCTGTAACTATTTTGTTTTTAATGATAGTAATAAATGTTTAAAACATATTGATAACAGAGACGATCAAATAGAAAAAATTTCTTCCAAATTACAGCAGGAAGAGATGATTAGAAACTGGAATTTATCAACAATTGTTCTTAATTCTATTGAATTAAAAGATAAAATGATAATAGTTTCGAATTTCTCAAACAGTACTTTTAAAAATATTGATTTTTCAGGTTCCCATATCTTATTTTCCCTTTTTGAATACTCTACTTTTATAAACTGTAAATTCAATGATACAACAATAAAATATACTATTTTTGCAGGATCAACATTTTTAAATTGTAATTTTATTGATTCTAATATTGTTAACTCAAATTTTAACGGCGTAAAAGCAGACGATTCATCTTTTAACGACTCTGACCTATATTATTCTACATTTATTTCTTCCACACTTTCAAATATTACTTTTGTAGAATGTAATTTAAAAAAAACAGACTTTTACAAATCTAAAAGACAAAATGTAAGTTTTAAATATTCAAACTACGAAGAAGCTTTTTTTAACAGGGACAGATAAAATATGCGTTGTTTTATAAATTTTTCACTTACTGGATTTTCAAATTGTTATCTTATTGGGCCTGACGATGGTGGAGATGCAATTGTTATAGATCCAGGAGAAATGAATATTAAATTATTAAATCTTATTGAAGATAATAATTTCTATATTAAACATATTTTAATAACCCATAATCATAAACCTCATACTGGGGGAATTCGAACTCTTCTTAAAATTTATGATGCAGAAATTTACAGTTCATCAGAAAATATACTTGGTTACCCTTCAAATATAATTTCTCCAGACTCTAGTTTAAATCTTTCAGGAATTGAAGTAAAAGTTATGGAATTTTCAGGACATACTAAAGATTCACTTGTTTATAAAATTGAAAAAATGCTTTTTACAGGAGATACTCTTGGTGCAGGAAGCATAGGAGAAGAGGAAAACAAAGAAACAATAGCTCTGGTTAGCAAATCAATTTCCGAAGGGATAAAAGAACTTGATGACAGCATACTGGTTTTTCCAAGTCATGGTCCTCCTTCTACTGTTAAAGCTGAAAAAGATTTTAATCCAGAGCTTTTTCTACAAGCATAAGAGTTTTTTTCGGGTCTCTGCTTATTTTTTCAATAATATCTACAAAACGCTTAGGAACAGGAGCCCGAAAGGTGCTGATCTTAACTTTTCCGTTCTCTACAGATGAGGGGAGATTAATAGAAAGCTGCAAGGCATGAAGCATAAGAGTTATCTCCGGAAATAGTCCGGATTTTCTACCATAAACAGGATCTCCTAAAATAGAATTTCCAAGATCTAACATATGAACTCTTAATTGGTGAGTTCTGCCAGTTTCAAGTCCAAGAAGAACCAAACTAAGATCTCCATAAGATTCAATAACTTTATATCTGCTTAGAGCAGACTTTCCCCTTGTTTTTGAAACTGTAAACTTTTTTCTATTATTTAAGTCCCTTGCTATATTTGTTTCAATAATTCCTTCATTTTTAACTGGAACACCTTTTACCATAGCAATATAAAACTTTTGTGTACTTTTATTTCTAAACTGGGATGCAAGGTATTCAAGAGTATCCGGATTTTTTGCTGATATTATGACCCCGGAAGTATCTTTATCAAGCCTATGAACTATACCAGGCCTGATGTCATCTTCAGAGAACCTATTCGTCATCTCGTTACAGTGATACAGAAGACCATGAACAAGTGTACCCGTATAGTTCCCTGCACCTGGATGAACAACCATACCCTGAGGCTTATTAATTACTATTGCATTTTTATCTTCATATATTATGTTCAAATTCATATTTTCCGGAACAAGTTCCAGCAGTTCAGGATTATTGTATTCGACAGTAATTATATCTCCGGAAGTTAGTAATTTGCTTAATTTAATTTCTTTATTATGAAGTAAAACCCTTACAGCCCTGTGTTTTATCTGGCTTCGTGTAAAAAGCTTTAAATAATCTCCAATATAACGATCAGCACGAAGAGGTTCATGGGTATCTAACTCTACTGTAAATATTTCTGAGACGTCCCTACTCATTCCAGGGTTCTCCAAGTAAATAATCAAGAATTGAAAGAATAAATGAAAAAGAAACAGAAAATGCAATTATTTGTAATTTTTCATTATTTGTTAATATGGGAGGAGTTGTATTTCCCAAAAGTGCCGGAGCTAAATCCGGATTAAAATCATTTACGGCATATCTATAAAGATCAAATGAAAAACCTGAAATAAAAAAAGTAAATGGTACTGTTCCAAAAAATATTACTTCCCCTCTTCTAAGATTCCTTGCCCATTTAGGAAATTCCTGTTCTTCATAAGGTTCATAATCTGGAAGAGAATCTCCAAATATCGGAAAAGTTGAAGTTAAAAGTAAAAATATAATAAAAACGCAAACAAACCGCATTAGTATTGTCGGGAACCAAACAGTGCTGTTCCTACACGAATAAGTGTAGCACCCTCCTCAACTGCTATTTCATAGTCTCCTGACATCCCCATGGATAGTCCATCTATATTGGCATCGGGGTATTTGATATTTACCTTATCTCTTAAATTTCGGAGGTAGGTAAAGGATTTTCGTATTTCTGTTTCATTACTACTTAAGGGACCAATAGTCATTAAACCTTTTATAGAAATATTCTCCATTTGCATTATTTCTTCCAAAGTTCTAAAAAAATCATCGTCATTTATAAATCCACTTTTAGATTCCTCTCCGGAAGTATTATATTCAAGATAAATATCAATATTTTTAGAAAAATCGATACAAAATTTATTTATCATTTTGGCTATTTTAAGTCTGTCAACAGACTGTATACAACTGGATATCTCTACAGCCTTTTTTACTTTATTTGACTGCAAATGACCAATTATATGAAGATTTGCATCATTATAAAAATTTTCAAACTTTTCACTGGCTTCCTGTATTCTATTTTCACCAAAAAGCCTGAAACCTGCTGAATATGCTAATTCAACAACATCGAGACCCTTTGTTTTAGTAACTGCCATTATACTGACGGTATCGTTCTTTCTTCCTGAACGTTCTTTGGCTTTTTCAACATTTTCAATTATGGAATTATAATTTTCTTTTATTTCATTCATTTTTAAAATATAGCATATAATTATTTTACTCTCAAGATCAGCTTTTTGAGCTGTATAACATTTTGAATTTAACAAACAGCTTTTCTCTAATATAATAGCATTACACCGTCTCAAAAAGCCCTGCAATCGTAAAAAAAGGTCACAACTTAAATTCCTAAAGATTGTCATGCTTATTTTAATGGGCTATATTAAGAAGATGAATAAACTAACTGGTATTATAATTTTACTTTTTATTAGCATATTTAATATAAGTGCAGCTGAAAATATAATGACGTCCCTCTCCTCTAAAGAGAAGGAATTACTTTACTCTGAGGGTGAAATTAGCAGATATTTTTTTGAGAAAGAGCTACCGTCGTACTTATTTGACACTGGTTTTGAAAATAATCTATTAGATGAGATATCAAAACAGAAAGTTACTATTGGAGTAGAATCACTATATTTACTTAAATATGAAGATCTGCCCGGGGGAAAAAACATAGATGATATTTCTATTTTCAATACCCTGTTATCTGTAAGAACAATGAAGGGGATAGAGTACTTTTCAAAATCCCGTGGAAAAATGCGAACTCTTTATACTGATAGTTATGCTGTAGAAAACCTAAATAGTACCGAACCGATATCGGATCCTGTTTATACGACTATACCAAAAGAAATAACCCGTCATATGCTTCAGACGGATAAAACATTTGGTAAAAACCTATATGAAGCAATATATCGCTATGACGGTAGAACAATTTGGATCAATATAATAAATAAAACAAAAATGAAATATATGTTTATTCCAATGGTAGATGTGGATAATATGAATGTTAATCTTTTTGTTACAGCCATTGATGAGGGAATTTTATTTTATGGTGTAAGTTTTGTCGAAACATCTTCTTTTCTTGGACTTGCAAAGTCTAAAAAAGATTCTTTTTATAACAGAATAAAGGCAATGTTTATGTGGTTTAGTGATCAATTGGTTAGTTGACTAAAAAACAAACTAACCATTTTTTTATTTATAGTAAAATCTTCAAAAAGATTATTCCTAATTTTTTCAATTTTTTGTTTATCTGCTTTATTGTATTTTATAAAATTTGAAGTTCGGGCTAATCTAAATGCTGTAATTAGTTCATTTGTATTTAAACTATTGTTCCAGGGGAATGCAGAAGACCCTCTGCATAAAGCCTGAGTGTTTTCTAAAAAAATATCTTTATTCTGCCAATCTTCCAGCCCCGGTACAGGATAGTAATGTGAAATTCCAATGGAAGTTTTAAGGCTGTGCAGATAGATTAATGTATTAACTATTGTAGTTACTGTATCTCCACTTAGCCCGCAAATAAAATAGGTTATTGCAGGAATATTAAGTTCTGCACTGTTTTCAAGAATTGATTCAAGTTTTTTTAAGTTACCGGATCTTTTTTCTTCCTTAAGCTGATTATTATCCATTGAAGCCATGGACAGATTAAGCTGAGCAATGTTGAGTTCTTTAAATTTCCCCAGAAGCTTATTGTCCAATAGCGTATAATCCATCCCATTTTCTGTTGTAAATGAAAAATCAATGTTATTTGTTTCACATTTATATTTTACGTAAACAAGAATTTCAAGAAAATATTCCTTATAAAACAAAATATTATCATCTTCAAAATTGATATGAAGCTTAATGGTTTCCTGTTTTTCACT
>JAOZPU010000288.1 GCA_029932585.1 Spirochaetia bacterium
ACTTTTTTTAATTGATAAATTGTACTATACTGTATATATGGAAACCGCAAAATATAATTCAATTAAAGCAATTCAGACACTTCCAAATGACTCTAGTTATGATGATATTATGGAAAAACTTTATTTTATGCAGAAGGTAGAGTCCGGGCTTAGGGATATTGAGGAAGGAAGAGTTGTCTCTCATGAGGAAGTAAAAGAGCGACTTTCACAATGGCTGAAGTAAAAATAATTTGGTCTGAAACAGCGTTACAGGATGTTAAAGAAATAATAACATTTATTTCAAAAGATTCAGATTTCTATGCAATTAATTTTACATCTAAAATTATAAGTTCTGTTGATATATTAAAAGTATTTCCTGAAATTGGAAGAATTGTTCCTGAATATGAGAATATTATGATTCGAGAAATATTATACAGAAATTACAGAGTAGTTTATCAAATCGAAAAAAATGATATCGAAATTCTTACTGTTTTTCATGGTAGCAAGTTACTGGAATAGCATCTATATGTGATATACTTTCCTACAGACTCATAGGGGAGCATAAAATGGCCAAAACTCGGAAAATACTAAATAAATTATCTATAATACTTATTGTCTTTCTAATAATCTCTTCATGTGCAGGTTCTCCTGAATCTATTTCTGATGAAGATGTAAATCCTATAGGAACTGAAAATAGTGGTTCAGATGGAGATGGTGATACTCTAAAAGAATCAGTTCCAGTTATTGATGAGAGTGATGATGGTACAGTAAAAGAAATTACAAAATCAAAAAAGGAAGATAGTAAGGGAGCTCCTTTGGCACTTGCAGATACAGGCTCTCGAAGTGCAGAAGCTTATTCACCGGATGAAGATGAGTTGGTTTTTTATGAAGAAGAACCGTCTTCTGGTGAGATTAATCCGATACCAACTACAAGAAGAACTTCAGAAGTTGCCCCACCCTCAGAATCAGGGCTTAAAGCTGGTTATTCTGATGACAACAGGCAGTTTAATTACTTTGTAAATTTTCTTGAGGAGTATAAGGCTGTATCTCATTTAAATATTGATATAAGTGAACGTATTATTTTCAATGTACAGGACATAGATGGGCTTAGTATTCCAAATGCAGTAGTTTCAATAAAATCCGGGGGCAGTACTATTGCTACCGGTACAACTTTGGCCGATGGAAGTTTCAGATTTTTCCCGTCTCTTTTCAGTAGAGATCTTGAAAACTTTGAAGTCCTGGTTGAGGATTTAAGCAGCGGTAAGAAAACAGGAGATCAATTTTCAAGAGAGGGAAGAAGAGAGATTGATCTTATTCTTAATACAAAGAGAGATCTGGAAGAACATATACCTTTGGATATACTTTTTATACTGGATACAACTGGAAGTATGGGAGAAGAGATCCAGCGTCTTAAGGCAACTATACAACTAATTCATCTTAACCTCAGTTCGCTTTCCACAAAACCGCACCTGCGCTTTGGACTTGTTTTATATAAAGATGATGGTGATGAGGAATACAGAACACAGATAGTTCCTCTGACCGATGATCTGGATAAATTCCAGCAGAAACTTAATCTGGTCGAAGCATACGGTGGAGGTGATACTCCGGAGGATCTTCAGGCTGCTCTGGAAGATTCCATGAAACAGATAAACTGGAATAAAAATGGTATACGCCTGGCTTTCATTATAACTGATGCTCCTCCTCATCTGGATTATGGACAGGAGTTTGACTATACACAGGCTTCTCTGGAAGCTAAAGAGAAGGGAATTAAGATACACTCTGTAGGCACAGGAGGGCTTCCTCTGGATGGAGAATATATTCTTAGGCAGATTTCCCAGTTTACATCGGGAAGATATATTTTTCTTACTTATGGAGAGGGGGGAGAGTCAGAGGGGGGCACTGCAGGAAGTGTAAGTCATCACACCGGGGCCAACTTTCAAACCGATAAACTGGAAGCAATAATTATTAGATTTGCAAAAGAGGAGCTTAGCTATCTGTCAGATAAACCCCTGGATTTGGAGGATCCCTTTTTCGAAGCAAACAAAATTGATACTGAAGAGAAAGAAGAAACTCTTGATACACTTTTTAATATGGCAATGGAGCAGCTTAGGGATTACTCCACTTATACAGTGGATTCAAAAACAAAAGCTGCAATAGTCCCTTTTAGTTACAAACAGGATGAGCTTAGTCTGGATGCTGAATATTTTACGGAAAGACTTATTCTGTCTTTTGAAACATCAGATATTTTTACCCTTGTAGAACGGAAAGATATTCAGAAAATTCTGGAGGAACAAAATCTTCAGTTGTCAGGAATAACCGAGGGAGAAGATGCAGTTAAAATAGGTCAGATTCTAAATGCTGATGTTCTTATAACCGGGAATTTGTTTGGAAAGGAAGATTCTTTTGAACTGTTTTTACGGCTTGTTCGTGTTGAGACAGGTGAGATATTGAGTGTTACCAGATCTGTTATTGACAGAAAGCTGGGGCTTTAATAGCAGCCTGGAGAATTTGATTTTATTTGTTAAGAGAAAATAATTTCTTTTTTTGAAATTTCTGCAGCACCTATTACAGTATCAGCGCCGCAGTAATAGACTATTATTTTATCATCTGTCTCAACCTGACCACAGGAAAAAACAA
>JAOZPU010000105.1 GCA_029932585.1 Spirochaetia bacterium
TTTTTTGTAAAAACAGTGCCGTTTCTTGCTATTCTTGTAGCATAAACGCAGTCAAATAGATCTATACCATTCTCAACAGCTTCAAGTATATAATCGGGTGTGCCTATACCCATCAAATAAGCAGGTTTTGAATCTGGTAATAATTCAGCACTGTAGGAAAGAAATTCAATAAATTTGTCGTAGCTCTCTCCTACTGACAATCCTCCAATAGCAATACCAGGAAGATCCAGAGATAAAATTTCTTCTGCACTTTTTTTTCTTAAATCTTTATAAAAATTACCCTGCATAATTCCAAACAGTTTCCCATGGTAATTCTCATCACTTTCCAACCATCTTTTTTTTGCCCTTTCTGCCCATCTTGAAGTAATATCAGAAGCTTCCAAAGCTTTTTTATAGCTTATATCCGGAGGAGTACAAACATCAAGACACATCTGTATATCACTTCCCAGAGCTTCCTGAACCATAACTACATCTTCAGGGCTTAAATTATGATAAGCACCATCTATGTGTGAACGGAATCTTACCCCTTCCTCCCGTATTTTACGAAAAGTTGCAAGTGAAAATATTTGAAAACCTCCGGAATCTGTAAGTACATTGTGGTTCCAGTTTGAGAATTTATGGAGGCTTCCATAGTGTTTTATTACTTCTAATCCAGGACGTAAATATAGATGGTAGGTATTTCCTAATATTAAATTATATCCCATTTTATCTACAGTTTCATGATGAATTGCTTTTACTGTCCCATTAGTTCCTACAGGCATAAATGCAGGAGTTATGACATCTCCATGTGGAAGAGAAAGTATTCCGGTTCTTGCACGTGTTTTTAAATCTTTATTAGTAGTTTTAAATATCATCTGTACTCCATTGATCAGGTTCGTGCCTTTTTATACATTACCATACCTGCTACTGCAGCTATGGTAAATGCACCCCATGCTCCTGTAATTGGTTGAAGATAACCTTGTTTAGCTAAAATAATCAATATCATTTTAAGAACATAATATAATACAGATATACTTAAACTGGAAAGTAAACTCATTAGTAAAATATTCTTTTTAAATCTTCCCCCTAAAGAACTGGAAATAAAAATAACAATAAAAGGTGTTAAGGCAAATGAAAATCTTTCATAATAATCAACCAGAGCATCTCTGTATATTGGTAAACCAGCTTTTTTTATTGAGAGTATCCAGTTTTTTGCTTCTTTTTGTTTTAGTTCATTAATATCCTTTACCAATCTTTTAAAAGTGGATGGAGGTTCATTAATAGTTTCTTTAATAAAAGTATTTTTATAAATTTCTTCAATATTTTTATTAATGGTATTAAAAGAAAAAATACGTACTCTTTTTAATTCCCATACATTATTAGTATATTCTGCCCATTCAGCATCAATTCTTTCGGTGAAATTCCCTTCATTGTCACGTAGAATTAGTATAAGCCCAGATAGTGTTTTTGAATTATCATTATAATAATCTGCATGGTAAATTGTATTATTACTACTTACAACAGTAATATTAGTATTACTAAATGAAGGACTGTAGCCTAATAATACATTTGACAATTCATTTTTTGCTTTAATTGTTTTTATAACATATATTTCATTAAATAAAAAACTTCCAATACTAAATATAATACCTAAAAAAATTAATGGAAAAGTAAATTTAAAAAGTGAAATACCAGAACCAAAAATTGCGATAAGTTCATTATTACTATAATAAGTACCTAATGTGTATGAAACACTAAAAAGTAAAGCAGGTGATATAGAAAATATTATGCATTTTGGTAGATATAAGTAAGCAACTTTTAAAATTAAAAAAACTGAAACTTCATTATTTAGATATCTCCATAAGTTTGCAAACAAATCAACAAGTTCTATTAAAAAGACAAAAAAGACTATAGAGATAATTAGTGTTTGTAAAAAAGAAATTACTAACATTTTTGATATTTTTTTCATCCTTTAAACCTAAATAAAACAAATATAGTTCCAATAATAAAAATAACAATATTAGGTAACCACATTGATAAAAAAGGGGAGAAATTCATTCGGATTCCAAGAGTCTGGCCTGCAAATAGAAGGCTCCAGTAGAAAATTGATACAAATAAACCAATTCCGAATCCAAGAGATTTACCGCTTTTTCTTGAATTTAAAGAAATAGGAAAGGAAAAATATATAAAAATAAGACAAGCCATTGGAACTGAAAATTTCTTATTAAATTCTATTTTATATATTTGTAGATTTCTATCTAAAAATTTTTTATTATTTTTAATAAAAATTTCGTTTGAAATAGATTCCAGTTTATTTAATATAGGTGAAATTTGATAATATTGAATATACAAATTTTCTTTTAGTCCTTCTATAGCTCTTTCATTTTCTAAAATACTACTTTCCTGTCTAGCTGTTTTTATCTTAATAGAATTATATACATCCATCGAACTCATTTCTCTGGGAGTTAAATTACGTATAGAGAAGGAAAAATTTTTAAGAAGAATATTGTATATCATTTTTGTTGATGTGAAATAGTTGAAATCTCCTCTTTGTTTTAATAATGGAGTAAGACTAAGGATATTAGAAAGTTCAAGAGAAGTAACTCCAAGTTTATCTAATTCTGAGGATAATGCTGCTTTGTCTGCAATTATTACTCTATTATTATTTTCTTCGGTTTTATCAATTATAACAAGATTATTTATAGTTCGGTTTTCCACCTTACCAGTTATTAATATACTATCCTGATAATTTTTTATTGAAAAAGAATCCAATTCCAGTTCTGGTGAAGAATATAGTATTTCTCTGTAAAGTTTACCGAATTTCATGGTACTTACTGGAAGAAAATAATCACTTACAACAAATGATAATAAAGATAATAAAATACCAATAACAAATATTGGAATAAAAATTCTTTTGTATGATATACCTGAAGCCTGCATTGCTAATATTTCATTATCAGAAGACATTCTACCTATTGTCATTAATCCTCCGACCAATGATGAAAAAGGTAATGCAAACGCTACAATTGCAGGAATAGAATAGAGGATAATTAAAGATACATGTATAAGTGATACATTTTTAGAAAGAATTTCTTCTGCCATTAAAAGAAGTTGATTAACAAAAAAAATAAAAAAGAAAAACAAAAATGCAATTGTAAATGACAAAATAAATTCAAATAGAATATATCTATTTATAGTAGAATATGAATAGGTCTTTCTAAATCCCCGTTGAACCAAATCCATTTCTTCCTCGATCCGAATCAGTTAATTCTTTTTTTTGTATGAATTCAGCCTGAATTACCGGTGAAAAAACCAATTGAGCAATTCTGTCATTGGAATGTATTGTATAAGACTTTTTACTATGATTAATTAATATAATTTGCAATTCTCCCCTATAGTCAGAGTCTATAGTTCCAGGTGAATTTATAACTGTTATTGAGTGTTTTAGTGCAAGTCCTGAACGTGGGCGTATCTGCCCTTCGTATCCTTCGGGAATTTGCAACCTTATACCCGTTGGTATAAGAGCAGTATCTCCAGGCTCTATTATTATATCATTTGTAATATTGGCTTTTATGTCGGCACCAGAAGCCAGTCCGGAACCATATACAGGCTCCTTTCCAGCTTCATAATTACCGTATATAATAATTTTTTGCATATTCCTACTTGTTTTTTGCTAATGTTTCCAATGCGTCAACATAACTAAGGTTCAACCTTCCCATTCTATCAATTTCAAGAAGTTTTACAGATATTTCCTGATCCATTTCCAGAACATCACTTACCTTATTGACTCTTTCTCTGGAAAGTTTGGAAATATGACAAAGGCCCTCTTTCCCTGGAAGTATTTCAATGAATGCCCCAAAATCAAGAATTTTTTTAACAGTTCCGGTATAAATCCGTCCAACTTCAGGTTCTTCAATTAAACCTTTGACCATGGCTTCGGCCATATCTGTTCCAGCCTGAGTCTTGCCATAGATAACAACTTTTCCATCGTTGTCTATTTTAATTTCAGCACCACTTTTCTCTGCAATTGCTTTAATATTTTTACCACCAGGGCCAATTACCAAACCAATTTTTTCAGTATCAATTGAGAAAGAGAATATTTTAGGTGCATACTGGGATAATTTTTCCCTTGGTATCTTTATGGTTTCATTCATTATATTCAGTATATGAAGTCTTCCCTTTTTAGCCTGGCTAAGAGCTTTTGCCATTAGTTCTGAACTTACACCGGAAATTTTAATATCCATTTGAAATGCAGTAATACCTTCTGCTGATCCAGTAACTTTAAAATCCATATCTCCAAGATGATCTTCTTCTCCCAAAATATCACTTAAAACAACTGCATTATTTTGATCACTTATTAGTCCCATTGCTATACCGGCAACAGGTTTCTTAATTGGAACACCTGCATTTAACAATGATAGTGTGCCTCCACATACAGAAGCCATAGATGATGAACCATTAGATTCTAAAATTTCAGATACAATTCTTATTGTATAGGGAAATACATCTTTACCAGGAAGAATAGCTTCAATTGCCCGGTAAGCTAAATGTCCATGGCCTATTTCCCTTCTGCCTGTTCCCATTCGTCCTGTTTCACCAACTGAGAAAGGAGGGAAATTATAATGAAGCATAAAATTATTGTATGATTTGTCACCATCAATATTATCTACCATTTGTTCATCATAAACTGTTCCAAGTGTTGTAACTGCAAGACTTTGAGTTTCACCTCTCGTGAAAAGTGCACTTCCATGAGTTCTTGGCAGTATATCAATTTCACATGAAATTGGCCTTATATCTTCAACACCTCTGCCATCTGTTCTTATACCTTTTTCTAAAATTGACTTTCGTACAATTTCATATTCCATTTTTTCAAACAAAGCATAAAAAAGCTTTTCCTGTTCCTCTGGAATATCTTCTTTAAACTTATCCAAAGTTTCTTTCTTTACTGCCTTTATGGCATCATGTCTATTAAATTTACCTATTACAAAACAGGCTGCTTCCATTTTAGAATAAGCATATTCCTGTATTTTTTCTGAAGCTTCCAATGTTTCCAAAACCTCAGGTATAGATAATTTTTCTTTTCCAACTGCCTTTGCAAGTTCAATCTGTATGTCACAAATATCATTAATAATTTTTTCAGCCATATGTATAGCTTCAAGCATAGTTTCTTCGCTGACTTCATCTGCACCACCTTCAACCATCGTGATACCGTCTTTTGTTCCGGAAACAATAATTTCAAGTGTACTTTTATCAATTTGTTCAAAAGTAGGGTTTATAATTAATTTCCCATCCACCTGTGCTATTCTAACAGAACCAACAGGACCATCAAATGGAATGTCCGATATTACTACAGCAGCGGATGCAGCAACCATTGCAACCATATCCGGTGGATTTATCTGGTCAGAAGAAACAACTGTAGGTACAACCTGAATTTCCCTTCCAAAGGCTTTATTAAAAAGAGGCCTCATTGGTCTGTCAATTAGTCTGCAAACTAGTATTTCCTTATCTTTTGGTCGTCCTTCCCGTTTAAGAAAACCTCCTGGAATTTTACCAGCTGCATAAAATTTCTCATTGTACTCAACTTGTAGTGGTACATAATCCAATCCTGTAACAGGAGAATTGCCACAACATGCTGTTGCTAAAACTGCACTGCCTTCATAACTTGCATAAACAGAGCCGTTAGCTTGTTTTGCCATACGACCTGTTTCCAGAATAAGATCACTTTCACCAATTCTAATTTTCACTTGATTTATCATTATAATTTCCTATTTTCTTAAGTTAAGTTTTGTCAGAATAGCTCTATAACCTTCAAGATTAGTCTTTTTTAAGTATTTTAAAAGCCGTCTTCTTTGTCCTACAAGTTTTAAAAGGCCTCTTCTACCTGCGTGGTCTTTTTTATGGATTTTGAAATGTTCAGTTAATTCTAAAATTCTTGTAGTGAGTAATGCAATCTGTACCTCTGTAGAACCTGTATCTTTTGCATCTGATCCAAATTCTTTTATAATTTCAATTTTTTGATCTTTTTTTAAGGGCATAATTTACCTTCCTTCTTCTTGTATAAATTTAATAAAATCCAGTTTTTCCATTTTTTGTAATGGAATTACAATTTCTAATGCATTTAATTTAATATTACTTACCTGCATTTCCGTTGAACTTCCTATACGTACAACATAATGTCCTTGTGGCGGAAGGACTTGTTTTATGTTTTTCGTTTCTATAATAATGGTCTCATCTCTTACTATCTGAGGGATATCGGCGATATCAAGAGAATAGACTCTTTCAAGCATATTTTTTGCTTTTTCCAGGTTCCCACCCAGAATAGCTTTTCTAATAAGAGTACTACTTATAAGTTGATTATCAAGATAAGTCATGTCTTGAATAATTACTTTCACATTTTTACTCTTAAGAATTTCGACTGCTTCATATGATGTTGTCATGCCATTATGACCACATCTAAAATTATCACCAAGTAAAATATGATTAATTTCACAATTATCGGCAATAAGATTGAGAAACTCCTTCCCTGTTAGTTTACTAAAATTATAGGAAAAGTCAATCAGTATGACTATGTCTATGCCCAGAGAAGAAAGGGTTTCAAGTTTTTGTTTAATAGAAAATAGATCTCCAGGATAGCTTTTATCATTAAAAAATATTCTTGGATTATTTTTAAAAGTTATTACTACTGATTTTTTGTATTTATCATTAACAATATTACTAAAAATGTATTGATGACCTTTATGAATACCATCAAATACTCCAATTGTTATAGAAACACTTCCCATCTCTTTAATGGAACCATTAGTAAAATCATTCCAGCTTATAACTTCCATTAAGACCTATCCTGAACAAATTTATAAGAATATTTTCCATTATTGTTTTCTATCAAAGCAAGAAAAATATCATTACCATCAAAAACAGCAGAATAACCCTGTGGAGGTTTAATAAGCTTATCTATCCATATATTTATGGGATACCCTTTAAGTATTTTCTCCGATTGGATGCTGTCAACTGTTAAAATATTTATAGAACCGAGTAAATTAAAAAGATTTTTTCCGGTTACTATATGAATATCAGGATTAAACAAATCAGGAATAACAGAATCTGCAATTTTCCAATCTCCAACTTCTGTTCTTTTTAAAGCTGAAACATATGCCCTTGAATTGCACGCAGATCCCAAATCTCTTGCTAAAGATCGAATATAAGTACCCTTAGAGCATTTTACTTTTACAGATAAGAAAGGAGGGTTCCAGCTCTCAATATCATAATTATAAATAGTTACCGGCCTTTTAGGTATTTCGGGTTTTTCACCTGCGGCAGCAAGCTTATATGCCCTTTTACCATTTATATGTATTGCAGAAAAATCCGGTGGTCGTTGCATAATTTCACCAAAAAAAAGATGAATGTTCTCTTGTATAATTTCAATGGTAGGAATATCTGCTTTGGCAATTATTTCTCCTTCAGGATCCAAAGTTGTAGTTTCTTCTCCAAATTTAAAAGTAGCCATATACTCTTTATCCATATTTGTAAAATAGGGAGCTAATTTAGTCATTTTACCCGTTAAAACAAGCATTAGTCCTTCAGCAAACTTATCCAAAGTACCTGTATGTCCTACTTTTCCTGAGTTGAGCTGTTTCTTTAAAGAGTTTAGAACTCTAAAAGAAGTAATACCTTGTGGTTTGTTAAGTAATACAAGCCCTGAATGAGATGATATCAAGAATTAAGATCCTCAATTTTTTTTATCATATCAATTCCCTTTTTAATTGAATTATCTACAAAAAAACTGAGAATGGGAGTATTTCTGGTTTTTAATCTTTTTGCAAGCTGCATTTGTATATAACCATTAGCGTGATTAAGTGCATTAACTGATTTTTCAATATTTTTTTTACTCTCAAACCCAGAGATATAAACTTTTGCATATTTTATATCTCTGGAAATATCAACATCTGAAACAGAAAGAAGATTGCCAATTCTGGGATCTTTAATTGTACCTAAAACAATCATTTTTCCAATTTCTTCTCTTATAAGAGTTTCAATTCTTTGTGTTCTAAAACTATCACTCATATTATTTTAGTTTTCTGGCAATCTTTTTGATATCAAAAACTTCAAAAGTATCACCTTCCTGAAGATCAGTAAAGTTTTCTATACCGATACCACATTCAAACCCTTTTTCTACCTCTTTTGCATCATCTTTAAATCTTTTTAAGGATGTTATTTTACCTGTGTGGAGTTCAATACCATCACGTATTACATGTACAGTTGCACCTCGTGTTACTTTACCTGTAAGAACATAACAACCTGCAATAAGGCCAATTTTGGGTACTTTGAAAGTTGATCTGACTTCTATAGTTCCAATAGTAACTTCTTTAAGCTCAGGGGATAACAGACCTTCCATGGCAGATTTAATATCTTCAAGAGCATCATAAATTATTGTATATTTTCTTATTTCAACTTTTTCCTGATCTGCAAGCATTGTTGCTTTAGGTGTTGGTCTAACATGAAACCCTACAATAATTGCTTTTGAAGCTGAAGCAAGATTGACATCATTTTCTATAATAGCACCAGCTGCTGCATGTATAACATTAAGTTTAATTTCATCTGTAGATAATTTTTCCATTGATGTTTTTAAAGCTTCTACAGAACCATGTACATCACCCTTAATTATAACCTTTAATTCCTGAACTTCACCTTCCTGAATTGAATCGTATATATTATCAAGAGTAATCTTTTTAACATTTTTTGCTTCTCCAAGACGTTCAAGTTCCTGACGTTTTTCACCAACCATTCTTGCTTGTTTTTCTGATTCAGTTACCTGGAATGGTGAACCTGCATCCGGAATCCCGCTGAATCCAAGAATTTCTACTGGTGTAGCAGGAGTTGCTTCTTCTATACGTTCTTCCCTGTCATTGAACATAGCTCTAACTTTACCAGGATATACACCTGCAACAAATGAATCACCTACTTTAAGGGTTCCTCTCTGAATAATTACAGTAGAAACTATACCTCTGCCATGGTCAACCTTAGATTCAACAACCTTACCTTCTGCCCTGCAATCGTAATTAACTTTAAGTTCAAGTAGTTCTGTTTGCAGCATTATGCTGTCTAATAAATTCTCAATCCCTTGTTTTTTTAGAGCAGAGACTTCACAGAAAAGTGTTGATCCTCCCCAATCTTCCGGCATTAGATCATATTCAGAAAGCTGCTGTTTTACTCTATCAATATTGGAATCTGGTAAATCAACTTTATTTACCGCAACAATTATAGGTACTTTTGCCTCTTTTGCATGATGAATCGCTTCTATAGTCTGAGGCATTACACCATCATTAGCTGCTACAACTAAAATTACAATATCTGTAATATTAGCACCACGTGCCCTCATTAAAGTAAACGCTTCATGACCCGGAGTATCCAGAAAAACAACATTACCCTGTTTGAGTTTAACTTTATAAGCACCAATATGCTGTGTAATTCCACCATGTTCTCCTGAGACAACATCGGCTTCTCTAATTGCATCTAATAATTTTGTTTTTCCATGATCAACATGACCCATAACAGTAACTATAGGTGGTCTGTCAAGTAAGTCAGTCTCATTTTCTTTAGCAGTTTCAATAATAGTTTCATCGTAAAGAGAAACTATATTAACAGTACAATCATATTCTTTTGATATAAGACCTGCGGTTTCAGCATCAATCTGTTGATTTATTGTAACCATCATGCCCATACCCATGAGTTTACTAATTAACTCAGAGGCTTTTAGATTCATTTTTTTTGCAAGATCTGAAACTGTAATAAAATCCATAATATCAATAGATTTTGGTACAGGATTAGTCATAACAATAGTTTTTTTCTTAAATGGATAATTCTTCTGCTGAACTTCCTGTTTTTTATTTTTCTGATAAGAAGATTTTTTCTTAGCTTTAAAAAACTTTTTTCCTGCAGGTTTTTTCTGTAGATCTTCAGAAGCTGAAGGACCGGCACTACCAGACCTGTTAGTTTGCGCTCCTCTTTGAAAAGGAGGTCTTCCACCCTGTTGCCCACCAGGTCTTCCGCCCTGAGTATTTCCTCTATACGGTGGTCTTCCACCCTGGTTGTTACCCTGATACGGTGGTCTTCCACCCTGATTATTACCCTGATACGGTGGTCT
>JAOZPU010000289.1 GCA_029932585.1 Spirochaetia bacterium
ACTTTCTTACAGTTTAATCAAGAAGATGTTTTAAATAATTCAGGTAAAGTAACTGCTGCAATAGCTAAATCATTTGCAGAAAGTGAATTTGAGAAGTATCGTCCAATTCAAAATAAACTTTTTGTAAGTGATTTTGACAGAGAAATGAAAACACTCTTATCAAAAGATAAAAATAATGAATAATGTAGAGTAAATAGAACAGGTAGATTTATAAGAACCTATCTTAACTTTTCTATTTACGAGTGATATATTTGTTGGAGTAATTATGATAGAAGTTACAGGAGCTAAATATCTTCAGGATTACAAAGTATGGCTGGAATTTAATAATGGAAAATCCGGAGAAGTAGATTTAGAAAGTCATTTATGGGGACCTGTCTTTGTTCCATTAAAAAATATTGAGGAATTTAAAAAGTTTAAAATTTCCAATGAATTAGGTACGATTATTTGGGAAAATGAAGCAGATTTTGCACCTGAGTTTTTACTTTCCCATCTAAGATAGATTCTTAAACGTAGAAAACAGCGAATTAATCAGTAGCCGAATACAGAGATTCAGAATCACTTTTAAATTATTGAAAAGTAGTATAGTTTTCTTATATGAAAACTGGAAGAAATGATTTATGTCCCTGCGGCAGCGGTAAAAAGTATAAACATTGCTGTTTGAATAATCCCAAAGTTATACCTTTTACTGGAAATCCACATATTTCAAAGCTTGATGGTAATAACAATGTTAACATGACCGAATTGCCTCCTGTTCATCAAATGATGGGTTTTGATTCTAAAATAGATTACGAGGAAGCTTTAGCAGATTATACTAATTTTTGTGAGAATACATTAAAAGATAATGAAACAGCACCATCCTTCCGTGAATATTATTTCGGTAGTGGCCCAGCAGGTGAAATATTTGGGGATTCTAATTTTCAGAAGGAACTTGCAGGGGCAAAAAATATTGAGGAAGCAAAGACAATAGCTGAGAAAAATATAAATAATTATAATGCATCTCTGGATGAAACCCCATACATTCCCATAGAAAAAATTATCAGGGAACTTATTATCAAAGGCCCGTTAAAAGCAAAGAATGCTGTGCTAATAAATAAAAAAACCATAAGTGTAGAAGATCTTCGTAAAACTCCAATAATTCAGTTATCAATCGCTTTTCTTGAATATCTTGCCAGGAGTAATGGAGGGATTGCTATTCCTGAAAGAAAAAGTAGAAAGTTTAATTTGGAGTCTGTTATTGATATTCTTAGAGAACAGTCTGATATCAAGCTGATTTCGAGAGATTCCCGGGGAAAACCTGTTATTTCTTACTGGTATGATTTAGTAAATATTATGCTTACAGAAAAAGGATATATCAGCTATTCAAAATCAATAATAAATTTAACAGATAAAGGTTTAAAACTTCTTAATAATAAGGGTGTAAAAGCCACTTACTTTCAGTTTTTAACTTTCATAACAGAGGGTATTAATTGGTTCTATGATTCAGATTTTCATGAAGAGGTAGAAGAATTTCAGAACTTTGCAGGATTTTCTTTGCTTATTATGAATAGGCTTAGTGACAATAACCATTTCATTTCGGCAGAAGATATTTTAAAAACAGTTGATACTATGTATCATATCCTTGATGATCTGGAGAAGGTTCATATTGATAATAAAAAAGCATTTGAAATTTTTGATGATTATTTTTTAAATGGTTATTGCTGTCTCATGGGTTTTACAGATAGAGATTCTATCTCAGGATATGAACCTACTGAGCTGTTTTTTGAACTTTTTGAGTGGCTGATCTGATGTTGAAAATGTAATGTCTTATTTATAGATTGATTTCAAATTCCTCTATGTGTATAATGTAAGTATGGAAGAACAATATTCAATGCGTTTGAAAGTATCCAGAGTTGAGAATGGACAGTTCCTGGGAGAATCGGATGATATCCCGGGGTTGGTTGCACAAGGACGAACCATATCTGAAACCGTAGAGATTGCACAGGATGTAGCACGAAAGCTAATAGAATCATATCTTGAACATGGTGATCCCATACCTGCATCTCTGAAACCGATTTATAATCAATTTGAACTTGATGTAGCTGTAGGAGTTTAATGGGACGACTTGCTGGTTTTGATTATAGAAAGTGTACCAAAAAATTAAAGAAACTTGGGTTCGAATTTGATCGTAATGCCAGGGGAAGTCATGAAATTTGGTGGAATCCCATAACAAGAGCAAGAACAACAATTCCAAATCATCCAGGAGATATCCCTGAAGGGACAATGAAAGCTATTTTAAAACAATCGGGTGTAAAAACTGATAGTTTTCTAAATGCATAAAGTTATGGGCTTACCTTATAGGTTTTATACTCAGGGATTCTATTTCAGGATGTGAACCTACTGTGCTGTTTGTCATTTGTAGAGTAAAAATTATTGTAAGAAGGAAAACTACATGGGACATGAAAGGGAAATGAATGACTACAGATGTGCATGATTCTGCAACTCGAAGTTATAATTCGAGTAGAATTAAAGGTAAAGACACTAAGCCGGAACTACTGGTTGGAAAGTATCTACATTCAAAAGGTCTTCGATTTCGTCTTCATGATTCTAAATTACCAGGGAAGCCTGATATTTT
>JAOZPU010000106.1 GCA_029932585.1 Spirochaetia bacterium
ACGCATCCTTTTCTTCTTGTATTTATTAACAAAAAATATTACATTAAGTGTGCACATACAACACATAAAGAGGCATGTTATGAATATTACTTTATCTGCAGATGAGAAATTAATAGATAACTCCAGGATGTATGCAAAAAAACATAATACTTCACTCAATAATCTAGTTCGAGAGTATTTGAAGAAAATTACAAATGAAAGTACTTTAGAAGATGCAGCAATTGAATTTGGAGATCTTGCCAGAGACAGTGGTGGAGAATCTACTTCAGATTATAAATTCAATAGAGATGCTATTTATGAGAGAGGAAATTATTAGTGGATAAAATTTTTCTGGATACAAATATAGTTGTCTATGCTAATGATAAAAGAGATAGATACAAACAAGAAAAGGCTATTCGGTTAATTACCGGGCTAATGCAAAATAACAGAGGTACTATTTCAACTCAGGTTTTGCAGGAATATACTTTTGTGGCCGTAAAGAAACTTCATCAGGAGTATTCAATTATACTGCGACAGCTTAAGCTTCTGGAAACTTTCGAAATAGTCAGACAATCACCGGAAATGATTAGACGTGCAGTGGAAATAATGCAGAGTTATAAAATAGGATTCTGGGATTCCTGTATTATCAGTAATGCAGAATATGCAAACTGCACTTTAATATATTCTGAAGATTTAAATACAGGCCAATTTTACGCCGGTATAAGGGTTGAAAATCCGTTTTGATACAGTTGTTTCTTACCATAAAAAGTGTTATTTTTATTCTTATGAAGGCAGACACAGGTCTGCCTTTTTATTAGGACACATGCATATTCAATGGAGAACCAATGAAATTCTATAAATATATCTTACCTCTAATATTCATTTTGTTTGTTTTTAGCTGTGCCACAACATCAGAAAATGTACAGCCTGCAAAAACTAAAGGAGATCTTCCCTGGGAGTTAACTCCTTTTGAGGCCTCATATGCAGATATGTCGGAAGCTGCAGAAAGGCTCAAAATGGAAGATGAACATGGGGTAAGAGTTCTTTTATCAGAAAGTCATTATTCATTTGCAGAAGATGGAAGTTTAACAGAAAGTTTTAAGTGGGTGTATAAAATTCTGGATCAAAGTGGTCTGGATGGTTGGTCCAGTACGAAAGTTAACTGGACCCCCTGGAATCAGGAAAAGCCAACTATTAAGGTACGAGTTACAAATCCAGATGGGAATTCATATTTTCTTGCAAAAGACCACATATTAGAGAGTACAGAAAGCAGTGATATTGCAAACATCTATTCCGATAGAAAACTTCTCCAGGCACCTTTTCCAAAGGTAACTATTGGCTCCATTGTAGAAGAAGAAACTGAACTGGTTTCAAAAGTTCCAAAATTTGATACAGGTATATCAAGATCATGGTATTTTGAAGGCTCAAACCCTCTTGCCATGAACAGAGTAGTTATTGATGTTCCCGATAATCTTGTTTTTCATTATGAAGTATTATTGAAAGATGATCTTATCCCGGTAATTTCATCTAATAAAAACCTCAAAACTTATCTTTTTGAGTATCCTTCAGTACCAGTTGCAGAAGATAACGAGTATGGCCTTCCCCTTGATCACCCTCATTGGGTCTCTTTAGGTTTTTCTACAGGTAAATCCTGGGAACATATTGCGTCTGTATATTCTAAACTGGTGGAAGAACAACTGAAGTTGACAGATTTTAGTTTGGAATTAATAGATCTTAAAGCAGATACAGCCCATCAGACAGCAGTAAATATTACTCAATGGTTAAATAAAGAGATTAGGTATACAGGGCTGGAACTTGGTACAGGATCAATAATACCTACTACACCGGAAATAACCCTTGAACGTGGTTTTGGGGATTGTAAGGATAAGGCCGTAATAGTTACAGCTATGATGAGAGAAGCTGGTTTTGATGCATGGGTTGCATTACTAAAGGCAGGAACTTCTGTAGACATTAATCCCCACCTACCAGGGCTGGGAGGTTTTAATCATGCCATTGTATATGTAGGGGGCCCGGGGGCCTTTTTTATAGATCCAACATCAGAATATTCTTTTAATGGATATCTACCCCTAAGTGATCAAAATCGATGGGCGCTTATTGCTTCAGATGAAACTAAAGATATTGTTAAAACACAGTATTCTATTCCGGAAGATAATAAAACTGTAAGAGAAATAGAATATTTTTTAAGTGATGATGGATTTGCAGATGTTGAGGAAAAAACAACATATTATGGTGGAGAAGACAGTAGTTACAGATCCAGATATTCTTTCTCCAAGGAGGAAGATATTAGTACAGCTTTGGATGATTATATTCAAAGAACATATAGATTTGGAGAGAATGCTGGTTTTGAATATAGTAATACCGATGATTTCGATACACCTTTTAATGTATCTTTAAGTATAAAAGGTGCTGGCAGGGGAGTTACAGAGGAATCTCAGGCTATTGTCGCTATTATGCAGAATGAAATGATAAAATATCTGCCGGACCTATTTAGCAGAGAACCGGAAGAAGATGAAAATGAAGAGAAGTTGGTAAGGGAAAATGATTATTATTTTTATAAACCATTTACCTTTGAAACAAAGTACAAAATAAATCCCCCGGAAGGATTTTCTTTGAGGGAGCTTCCGGAATCAGAGTTTGTTGATCTTGGGGTTGCAAGTTTATCAAAAGATTTTAAGCTGGTAGATAATAAAGTTGAGGCAGTATTTATACTTAAATCCGGAATGGGATCAATTTCTCCTGTGGATTTTGAATCGACCCGGGAAAAAGTTCTTAAATTTTCAAAGAGTAATCCTATTCTTTTGGTGTTTGATCATATAGGTATAAAACTCCTTTCTGAGGGAGATTACAGAGGCTCTATCGATTACATGAAGGCAATTAGTGATCGTGAACCGGAAAATGAGATCCATTTAATAAGACTTGCAGATGCATTGTTAAAGGCAGGGTTGGGCCTGGATGCACAAAAAGCTGCAGAAAAAGCAGTTGCTATAAATAGTGAATCTTCAAAAGCTTATAGTAAGCTTGCCTGGATCCTTCAGCATGATGAACTTGGCCGACGATTACTTCCTGGTTACAATAGATCCGGAGCCATAGATGCATATAGAAAGGCCATTGAACTGGATAAAGATGAATGGTCAAATTTTGCCAATTTAGCAATTCTTTTGGAATATGATGAAAATGGGCTTAGGTACAGTAGTAATGATCTAAGGGAAGCAGTTGAAACCTACAAACAAATTGGTGATAAACTTTCTGACCACGGAATGGATATTAATCTTATAACAGATCTGCTCTATTTGCAGGATTGGGAGGAACTGGATATTGCTCTTGAAAAAATTGATAATCAAAAGACAGTTTCTCTTTATAAAATTGTATCCTATGGTGCAAATAATAATTTTGATGCGGCTTTTAGTGAGGCCTCTAAAACAGGTGATGCTGTAGACAGGCGTAAAATTTTATCAAATGCCGGAGAACTTCTTATACATATCAGGCAATATTCATCAGCAGCAAAATTCCTTGAAGAAGCATCCAGGGGTTCTTCAGATGCAATGGCTCTTGAACTAAGAGCAGATACTCTTTCCAGGACATCCTTTTTTGAAAATATTAAACTGGATAATAACAGTCCGGAGGATCTTGTCAGGATGTTTTATAAAGCATTATATACCTCTGGTGGTTCTGATTTTTCTGAATTAAAAGAGATTGTTAGTTCAGATGTTTTTCTTAGAGCCATAGATAAAGAGTCTTCAAATAATTTCTATTCAGAATGGCGTGCAATAATGAACAGGGGAATCTCTTCCGGATTGAAACTGGAAGTAATACTTGATCTTATAATGTCGGATATTAAATTTCAAATTAGAGAAGATAATGAAGGTGGATACCATCTAAAACTAATACAAACCGGTCTGGGTACAAATCTTGACTCTAATTTTTATATTAGAGAGGTTGGCGGGAGCCTGAAAATTGTTGGAACTGATAGTTTTAGGGAACCTATAGGAAGAGTTATTATGGATGATATAGAATCCGGAAATAATGAATCTGCTGCCATTTGGCTGGATTGGTTTTTTAAAGATTATGGATCTTCTACCAGAGATGGAGATGAGCCTCTATATGGTCATCCCTTGCGAGGATTCTGGAAGAAGCGGGGGAATGATACGGCTAATTTAGATTCTTTAAAAATGGCAGCTGCCTCAATAATGGTCACAGAGCGTAGTTTCGCATCTGAAGCTTCTGTAATTTTGGAAAAAGGGCTTAAAAAGTCTGAATCTGATTCATTAAATGGTAAAATCTATTATGCACTGTATTTTGCTTATCAGGCAGATGATAATTTTGAGGGACAATTAGAGGCTTCTTCCTGGCTTTATAATAATTTTCCTGAATCAGATTTTGCCTGGTCGGCACTTCTTAGTTCTCTTTTGAACTTAAGTAAGTATGATGAATTAAAAAAACTTGCAGATGAACGATTAATTGAAGATGATGAGGATTCTATTGCTATTGATATGCTTATTAATATGTATTTTACTAAAATGGATTTTGATTCTGTAGATACTATTTTTCAGGATTTAAAAGATAAAAACCGATTAACTGCCCGTTTATATAACGCTGTTGCATGGATGGATCTATTTGATCCTGATTTAGATGAAACTGCTTTGGAATATGCGCGCCAGGCAGTAACTCTGTCTAATAGCAATAATCCACCAATATTACATACTTTATCTGCATTGTATGCGGAATTCGGTCGATGTGAAGAAGCCAGGAATACTCTTGACAGGGTAATGGCATTATCAGGATCAAGTGATCCTTCATCAGATGATTGGTATGTTCTTGGAAGAATTGCTGAGGAATATGGAATGTTGGATTCTGCTCTATTCTATTATGAAAAAGTAGAAAAACCGGAAAGCATTGCCAGTCAGTATGACAGTTCATATATTCTTGCTGAAAGACGTCTAAAGGCTATGAGTTTGAAGTAGATTATGCGGGTTTTGTATTGACAAAATCAAAATATAAGTATATTGATATATAGTATTATAACTATAAAGGGTGAGTGCAAATTGGATTGCTGCCAGCCTATTAAACCAAAGGAGATTTATATGACATTAGATACTAACTTAAAACACGTGGAAACAGGAGATGCTCTTACAGAACTAATTAACTCCAAAGAAAACGTAATGGTTTGCTGTGGAAGAATGGGACCCATGTGCGTTCCTGTATATGGTGCTATGGAAGAGCTTGAGAAGTCTGGCGATTATGATGGAGTTCAGTTTGCAGATATGCTTTTTGATATTCCTGAAGCAGCAATTATTAGAGATTTACCTGAGTGTGCTTCTTTTAGAGGTTTACCTTTTACTATTTACTATAAAAATGGTAAGGTAGCAAAGGCAACAACAAGTATTCAGTCTAAAGATCAGATAACTGCAATTTTAAGTGAAATTGTTTAGGTCGATTTATGAGTAACTATGATGTAATAATATTAGGTGGTGGGCCTGCTGGTCTCACTGCCGGTATCTATCTTTCAAGGGCAAAACAATCTGTTTTAATTTTAGATCAGGGTATGGTTGGCGGCCAGGTAATTCTAACCCATGCTGTTGCAAATTATCCTGGATTACCTGAATTATCAGGATATAAACTAGCTTCAGAGATGAAAAAACAGGCAGAAGAATTTGGTTGTGTAATTAAGGGCAATGAAAAGCTTATTAGCTTCGATTTAAAGGGTAAGAAAAAAATTGTTACTACTAAATCAGGTGAGTACAGCAGCAGAGCCGTAATTATAGCTGTTGGTGGACAGCCCAGAAAACTTGGACTGGAATCAGAAACTAAGTTTCAGGGTCTTGGAATATCCTATTGTGCAACTTGTGATGGTGATTTCTTTACAGGTGAAGATATTGTTGTTGTTGGAGGTGGAAATTCGGCTTTGGAAGAAGCTGTATCTCTTACTAAATTTGCAAAAACTGTTACTGTAATTCATCAATTTGATCATTTTCAAGCGTATGCTCATGCAATAAAAGAAGCTGAAAATAATTCTAAAATTTCATTTATTATGGAATCAGATATAGTTGAGTTTACAGGTGATCAAAGTTTAACTGGTGTAAATATACAAAACAAAAAAGATGGGGTAATTACAAAACTTGGTGCTACTGGTGCTTTTATTTTTATTGGGTATGTTCCCGGGACAGAGTTATTTAAAGAATGTGTTTCTTTAAGTGATCGTAAGGAAATTTTAACTAATGAAGACATGGCTACAGATGTACCGGGTGTTTTTGCCGCAGGTGATGTAAGACAGAAAAAATTCCGACAAATAACAACTGCTGTAAGTGATGGTACCATTGCTGCTCTTGGGGTTATGGATTATTTAAACGGTCCCGATCCTGATAAAATATAAATTATTGAATACACCAATGTAGGGGCCGTCACGAGGATTTGCGAAGCAAACCCTTGTGGCCGCCCTTACTTGTGTAATTTTGATTCAATCTTAATTCTTCCTTCAATAGCCAGTTTTTTAAAGTCACCTGGTATATCCATCTGCAGCATTTCTTTAAGTAATTCTTCTGCTTCTGCATAACGTTTATAAAATATATGGGCTGATGCAAGGGCATAAATAGTTCTGTAATCCCATGGATTTAGATTATAGGATTTTGCCATAGTTTCATAACTTTTTTTAAATTCACCCAGCTGGTTATATGTAACACCAAGATTTCTTGCTATTGAAGAGCTTTCCGGATTCAATTTTTCTGCTTTTTCAAGATATTTTTTTGCAAGACCATAGTTACCAAGTTTGAAATGTGAGCATCCATATGCTTCAATTGCTTCTGAATGCTGGTTGTCGAATTTAAAAAAATAATCCAAAGCCTTTAAAGCTTTTTCCTGTTCATTTAGCTCTGTAAAGGCAATACCTATACGTCTTAAGGCTTCAGTATTATCAGGTTCCTCGCAGAGAATCTTTTCCAGAAGGTTAACAGCTTCTGTATAATCTCCATCTATAAGGAGTTCATCTATTTTGTTTATTTGCTCAGTAAAATACTGCATCTTGTATAATATACAATTTGGTATGGTATTAGTAAAGGAATTGTACCTTCATTTTTAAAATTGATAATGTTGATAACTGTTGTTCATTCCATTATAATATAACAATGAAATTCAGACTTGGATCTATAATTCTTCAATTAAAACTTACTTTATTATTTATGTTGTTTGGTTTAGTTATAGGCTATTCATCATATTTTGTAACTTCAATATCAAATACTAAAATGTTGGTGGACCAGTTTTTAAGCTCTACTGAAAACCCTATAGCTAATCTAAATAATACTCTTCAAAATGATTGGATGCTTAAGCTGGGGGATGATAATGAAAAGAATAATACCAGAGAAATTCTTCAATCTTTAATTCCAAAAGAGTTTAAAGACAGTATTGTATTAGAATTTTATTATAAAAATGCAGCTGATAATAATTGGTATATGCTTAGAGATACTTCCAGGCAAGATCAGGATATTTTAGAAGTTACAGGAGATACTTCTCTTCAGCTTGACGATATTATTACTAGTGGTATAAAGGAATTTGATCATACTTTTTTTAAGTTTGATAGTAAAAATATATTGTATATGAATGTGACAAGACCTGGTGATAAAAATATTTATGCAGTAAAAATTAATATTGATAGAGAAGGTTTGATACATTTTTTGATAGAAGGTAGTTCTACCTGGTTGGTTTATACTGTTATTACTTTAATTTTATCTTTTATTTTAGGTGCTTTTTTTGCTAAATCTATTTCAACACCAATAAGAAAGATATCTGACCGTGCACTTGCTGTTTCCAGGGGAGACTTTAGCACCAGGTTTAAATTGAAAAGAAAGGATGATATTGGTGAATTATCCCGTACTTTAAATACAATGGCCATAAATATAGAAAATAGAATTGTGACCATTGAAACGATGAATAAAATAGACAAAGCTGTTAATTCTTCTCTATCCAGAAAGGGCTTACTTAAAAAAGTAACAGAATTTGTTTATTCTCAATTTCCAGACTCAGCAGTTTTTGTTCTGGAGAAACAAAATAAAGCTTATCATTTACTTGCATCTGCACCTGATAATTTGACACTTAAAAAAGAAAAAATCTTGTTTAGCGAATTACCAGAGAGTTATTTTTTGAACAATCGCAATATATATAGATTTACTAAAGAAGATATAGCTTTCCTAAAAAAATACCTTCAAGTTGATATGTTGGTAAATTCCGGAGTTAGTATTCCCCTTATTCAGTCAGAAAATTTAGTGGGTTTTCTTGTTGTCGTAAAAGAAAAATTTGTAGATAGAGAGATAGACTCTCTGGAACTTCTTGCAGATCAGGTTAGTGTTGCGCTATTGAGTATGAAAGAGGTCGAAGATAGAAAAACTATGTATAATGCAATGCTTTTGTCTTTAACCCGAAGCGTAGATACTAAATCCCGCTGGACTGCCGGGCATAGTGAAAGAGTTACTGAACATGCTGTTACTCTTGCAAAAAATCTTGGTCTGGATTCTGGAACACAGGAGAAAATTCGTATTGCAGCTCTTCTCCATGATATAGGTAAGCTTGGTGTTTCTGAAACAATTCTGGATAAACCTGATAAGCTGACCGATGAAGAGTTTGAAATTATTAGAAATCATCCTGCCATGGGAGAAGAGATAATAAAGGATATTCCCCACTTTTCAATGGTTAAATCTGTAGTTCGACATCATCATGAAAAATGGGATGGCACCGGATATCCTGATGGATTATCTAAGGATGCTATCCCTTTTTCAGCAAGAATAGTTGCAATTGCAGATGTATGGGATGCTATTACAGCAGACAGACCCTATCGTAAAGGTTTTACACATGCAAAAGCTTTGGAGATAATGAAATCAGAGAAGGGAAAACTTTTTGATCCTGCCTTGCTGGATATCTTTATACAGACCCAATTATAAGCTTAGGATTACCGTCCTGATCTTCCAGAGTCAATTTAACCTTAGTGTTGTCATTTAGTTTTGAAGCATTTTTATTCCCAAGTTCCAGTGTTCCCAGACTGCACTCATTTTTTTGAATTATCCTGGCTGTAATTGCCTCAGTTGTTTCCTGGTTGAAGTTAAACACCAGTTCCACGGTTGCTTCAGTCATCATCAATCCTAAATCAAAGCCATCATTTGGGTTAATTACCAGTTCCTGTTCAGTAAAGGACTGATCAGTAAGAATTTGTAAGGCACCTGTTTGTTTTATACTCATAGAGTGATATTAAGTTAAGAGAGTGGGAAAAGCAAGACTTTAATTGTTATGAGATTTAAATAAAGTTAATTAAAGAGGATTTGCCATGCCAAACAGTTATTTTCAGTATTGTGCATAATTATTTAATGGGTCTTTAGCTTCTGGGTACAGATACAAGTAATTTCTCTTGTGTTACAGCAGTAAAAAAGTCTTTACTCCAAATTTCCAGCTTGTCTGGATTAGAGATAAATGGGATAATATCTTCCTTTGCCTGTTCGAAATTTACTTGTTCAAACCTTTGGTAAAGCAGCTCTTTTACTTCTGAAAGTGATAGTGAACCAGCATCTGACCAATGTTCTGTTTGTATCAATCTTGCTTCAAGATGAGGAAGATTTACCGGAATACCTTCTGACAAATACCAGATATAATCATAAAAATCCCTTCCTTTTATTCTTCGCTTCCAGTTGCGGCAGAGTAAAGCATGCAGTTTGCCGGCAAATAAAGATGGCCGATCATACAATTTTACTGAAAAAGGCTGGGGTTGAAGGCGAAATTTTTGCTCATATACTGCTCCTGCCGGAGGGTTTGTATCAATCTCAATTTTTATCTTAATAACTTCATTATTTGGAACTCCGGAAATAGGTGGCTGCGTATCCATAATACTGATAAGCTGCACCAAAGTATTTCCCTTTATAAAAGCAGACTGTACAGTGGAAAGATTTTTTTTATCTTTATATTCTGCACTCATCTCAAACCCATAAGAGTTTAGTTCTATTTCCATTGCTGATAGATAATCCTTTAAAGAAAAATTAGATTCAGGTTGTATAAGAGAAAAATCCATATCCTCAGAAAATCGATCCAATCCATAAAAGATACGAAGAGCAGTCCCTCCATAAA